>JACZTE010000022.1 GCA_022573935.1 Chloroflexota bacterium | reverse complement strand
TACCGGTCGGTGGTCTGCCCAGCGTGGTAGCATCGGATAGGTTGGGCTCGCGGGCCCAATGCACCTTGTAGGCCAGGCTTCAGCCAAGCGAAGGAGACACTACATGCGCGTCGCATCACGCAGCCTGTTAGCACTCCTTGTGCTGACCGTCGGCGCCGGTCTGGTGGCGACCGGAGGGCCCGCTGGGGCCGCCTTCCCCGGCGCTAATGGCAAGATCGCTTTCAGAAGCGACCGAAATGACGGCAATTTTGAGCTGTATACCATGAACGCTGATGGCGGCGAGCAGACACGGCTTACGACTGGCCCCATGGGGAATAGCTCTCCCAGGTGGTCGCACGATGGGTCTAAGATCGTGTATACGTCCAAGCGGGGCAGCAGTTTTGAGCTGTACGTGATGAACTCCGACGGCGGTGAGCAGACACCGCTTGCAACAAATGGCGTAGCCGGTGGTTCTGGTGCCTGGTCGCCCGATGGGACGCAAGTCGTGTTCAACACGACACGGGATGATCCCAGGTGCACTTTCCCTTGCAATTTTGAGGTCTACGTGATCAATGCGGACGGCAGCGGGGCGACACGATTGACCAACAACCCGGCCTGGGATTTCTTCCCGGCCTGGTCACCGGAAGGGACGCAGATCGCGTTCGATAGCAACCGCGACGGCAACCGTGAGATCTATGTGATGAACGCCGATGGCAGCGGTCAAACGAATCTAACTAACAACCCGGCTGGCGACCTCCAGCCCGCCTGGTCGCCGGATGGCTCGCAGATCGCGTTCTCTAGCGACCGGGACGGGAACGAAGAGATCTACGTGATGGACGAGAGCAGCCCCCCGGTGCGACTGACGGACAACCCCGCGATCGATGGAATTCCAACCTGGTCGCCGGACGGGACGCAGATCGCGTTCTCTAGCAACCGGGACGGCAACTGTGAGATCTACGTGATGAACGCCGACGGCAGCGGCCAGACGAACCTGACGAACCATCCGGACTTCGATGGAGGTCCGGCCTGGTCGCCGGACGGCTCGCAGATCGCGTTCCCTAGCGACCGCGATGGCCTCCGCGAGATCTACGTGATGAACGCCGACGGCAGCGGCCAGATGCGACTGACAGACAACGGGGTGTTCGATACCGCTCCCGCCTGGTCGCCGGACGGCTCGCAGATCGCCTTCCGCAGCTTTCGGAATGGCAACACCGATATCTACGTGATGAACGCCGACGGTAGCGTCCAGACGAGATTGACGGACAACCCGGCCAATGACACAGCTCCCGCCTGGAACCCGACAAGCTCAGTCGACCCGCTCGTCCTGCTCGGGGATGTCAACTGCGACGCCGCCGTCAACATCGCGGACGCGCAGCTCATCGCGCAGCTCATCGTCGGCCGCATCGACGCACTGGCCTGCCCCGAGAACGGCGACGTGGACGAGAGCGGCGGCGTCAACATCGCGGACGCCCAGCTTATCGCGCAGCTCATCGTCGGCCGCATCTCCAGCCTGCCTCCGCCGTAGGCTTCGCCAGGCCTTCCCCAGGCCAGGCTGAAGGCCCAGCCTGCCGGTCGGTGGTTTTCCCGAGGTAGCAGCATCGGATAGGCTGTGCTTCGTGCCGGAGAGGCTGCGGGATTCATGTCGCAGGGTACCGGAGGTCCGTTCTACCCATCCCGCTGTGCTTGCTGTAGAATAAGGGAGTAGGTGCATCTTATGGCTGACGACAAGATGAAGGATGAGATCGAGGACATCCTCAACCGGCTCGATTCCTTCGTGCCGGAGGAGAGTGCGGTCAGCCGCATGCGACGGCGCTCCTCGGGCCGCGCGGTCGCCTTCGCTCACGCGCTGCTGGGGCCGCTTGCGCGTATCTCGCTTAGCCAGGTGTTGCTCACGTCGCTGGCGCTGATCATCGTCGCCTTCTTCGGGCGGCGGGTGTCACCCGTCTTCAACTGGGTGATGATCGCTGCGCTGCTTCTCTTTCTCACCGCCTTCGCGCTCTCCCTCTTCAACCGAGGCCCGGCGAAGACGGAACACCATTGGCGCGGCCGCATCGTCGAGCTGAACCAGCCGAGCTTCGCGGACCGCCTGCGCGCCTGGCTGCAGGCGAAACGCCGCCCGCGACGCTAACGTCCGTTGCTGGAGGACAGACGATACCCTTGCTCGCCTCTTCTGGGTGATGTACCATGCGGCGGCCTCTGCCTGCCGATCGGCGGGCGGGCCTCGCCCCGCTGGAGGTTCTCGTGCGCTCCGCTCCGTGGCTGTTCGCGGTGTTGCTCCTCATGCTAGGTGGGGGTGTGCTCTCGATCGCATGTGGCGGCGGCGATGACCCGGCAGTGCTGGACGTGAGCGAGATCGTTACTGCCACACCACCGGAGACGCTGCCCGAACCGCTGATCGTGGGAGAGCAGCTGCCCGAGGTGGAGGGCGCGATCTACATCGTGCGAGCGGGCGATACTCTGTTCAGCATCGCCGGTCAGTTCGCCACCACGGTGGAGGCGATCGTCGAAGCGAACGATATTGCCGACTCACGGCAGCTGGAAGTGGGACAGCAGCTGCTCATCCCCGGTATCGTCCAAGAGGGCGTCGTGCTGGGCGCTACGTCTGAGCCGTCGCCTACCGCTGAGCCGGCTGCTACGGCAGAGCCTTCGGCCACGCCGGCGCCCACCGACACGCCGGCGCCCTTGCCGACGTTGGACCCGTCCGGCGAGAACTGCACCTACACCGTCGAGTCGGGCGACATCGCGATCCGGATCGCTGAGCGCCACGACATCGAGCTTGAGGAGCTGGCGGCGCTGAATAACACCACGGTGGCCGACCTGCGAAGCCTCCAGATCGGCGATGAGCTGGTCGTCCCCTGCACGGAGCCGTGAGGGCAGTAGCTCTCTTGCGCCCGCGCAGCGGACAACGCTAAGGTAGGGACACCATGTCGAACGAAGAAGAACAACTCGATCTACTCGAACGACTTCGAGAGCAGGTGAAGCTGGGCGGTGGCCAGAAGCGTATCGATGCGCAGCACGGGCGGGGCAAGTTCACGGCTCGCGAGCGCCTGAACCTGCTGCTGGATGAGGGCAGCTTCGAGGAATTCGACCAGCTAGTCTTACTCGCCGGTACCGAGTTCGCTGGGGACACTGTCAAGAGCGAGGCGGTGGTAACCGGCTGGGGCAAGATCGAGGGCCGCCCCGTGTACGTGTTCTCCCAGGACTTCACCGTCGTCGGCGGCTCCCTCTCAGAACCGATGGCTCAAAAGATCATCAAAGTCATGGACCTGGCGATGAAGAATGGCGCGCCGGTGATTGGCCTGAATGACGGAGGTGGCGCTCGTATTCAGGAGGGCGTAGCCTCGCTTGCAGGCTACGGTGATATCTTTCTGGGCAACGTCCTCGCTTCCGGCGTCATTCCCCAAATATCCGTCATCATGGGCCCAGCCGCGGGCGGCGCCGTCTACTCGCCGGCGCTGACCGACTTCATTTTCATGACCAAGGGTACCTCCCAGATGTATCTTACTGGCCCCGATGTCATCAAGTCGGTGACGGGCGAAGACGTCACGCACGAAGAGCTGGGCGGCGCGATGGCCCACGCCACCCGCAGCGGCGTTTGCCACTTTGCTATCGAAGGGGAGGAAGAGTGCTTGCAGGAGGTGCGACGGCTTGTCACCTTCCTGCCCCTGAACAATGCGGAGGATCCGCCGCTGATGGAGACCGGCGACGACCCCGACCGGCGGGACGAAGATCTGCTGCGCATCGTGCCGGCCGACCCCAGCAAGTCCTACGACATGCGGGAGGTGATCTATCGGGTGATGGACGCCGGCGATTTCATGGAGGTGCAAGAGCACTTTGCGCAGAACATGATCGTCGGCTTTGCCCGCATGGCGGGCGGCACCGTTGGCATCATCGGCAACCAGCCGCTCTACCTGGCCGGTGTGCTCGACATCGACTCCTCGCGCAAGGCGGCCCGCTTCGTTCGCTTCTGCGACGCGTTCAACATCCCCATCGTCACCTTCGTAGACGTGCCGGGCTTCCTGCCGGGCACCGCGCAAGAGTACGGCGGCATCATCATACATGGCGCGAAGCTGGTCTACGCTTACGCTGAGGCGACGGTGCCGAAGGTGACGATCATCGTTCGCAAGGCGTACGGCGGCGCCTACGACGCGATGGGCTCGAAGCACTTGCGGGCGGACGTCAACTACGCTTGGCCGACGGCCGAGATCGCCGTGATGGGGGCGGAACCCGCGGTCAACATCATCCACCGCGCGGAGCTGGCGAAAAGGAAGGACGCCGAGAAGAGGCGTCAGCAGCTCGTCGAGGAGTACAAGGAGCAGTTCGCCAACCCGTACATCGCAGCCTCCCACGGCTACATCGATGATGTCATCGACCCGCGCAACACGCGCGTGCGGGTGATTCGCGCGCTGGAGATGCTGCGAAACAAGGCGGACGCCACGCCACCCAAGAAACACGGCAACATCCCGCTGTAGCTTTTACGAGAACCCAGATCCCAGAACCCAGAACCCAGAACTCAGAACCGAGAGACTCTTCGCGGAGTTTACCCTGAGGCTCAAAGGGCTCAGGGTGACGGGGTGGCTAGTTGTCATGCCGAGCCCTTCCCTGTCTGTCATGCTGAGCTTGCCGAAGCATCCGCGCAGCGATCTTGGCTGACCGGATAGTGGTTCAGTCTGCAACTCTTGAGTAGCGTAGGCGAGGCTAGAAAACCTCGTCTACGGAGAAGCACGTGGCGTATGCAAACTAATCCACTACCAATGACCGCACCCTATTGCTCACTGGAGAACGCTGCTGTATACTTCGCTCCGCAGCCATCGAATCAAATGCATATGTAGGTGACTAATTATGAAGATATCTTGCCTTCAGGAGCATCTGGCGAAAGGGCTTGGCATCGTCGGCCGGGCAGTCGCTACCCGCAGCACCTTGCCTATCACGGCCAACGTGTTGCTTTCGAGCGACGAGGGTCGCTTAAAGCTGTCGGCGACGAACCTAGAAATCGCCCTGAGCTGCTGGATCGGCGCCGAGGTCGAGACGGAGGGCGCTATCACGGTGCCCGCCCGCCTGCTGACAGACTTCGTCAACTCGCTGCCCAGCGAGCAGATCGAGATGACGCTGGCCCAGCGTTCGCGCCAGCTCAAGCTGGTCTGCGCTCGTAACGAGGCGAACATCGGCGGCATGGACGCCGACGACTTCCCGCCGATCCCAACCGTCGAGGACGGCGGCTCGCTGGAACTGGACCCGGAGACGTTACATACGGCGATCAGCCAGGTGATCATCGCCGCGGCGACGGACGATTCGCGGCCTGTGCTCACGGGCGTCGATGTCGTGATGGAGGGCGACCAGCTCACGCTGGCCGCCGCCGACGGCTTCCGCCTCTCGGTGCGGCACCTGAAGCTCGCGAAGGAGGTGCCGGAGCGGGTGGAGGTGATCATCCCCGCCCGCGCGCTGGCCGAGCTCAACCGCCTGCTGCCGGAGGAGACAGAGCCGGTGGAGATGACGTTCAACGCCACTCGCACGCAGGCGCTCTTCAAGCTGAAGAACATTGAACTGGTGGCGCAGCTTCTCCAGGGTACGTTCCCCAACTTCAGTCAGCTCATCCCGGATTCGCACGAAAGCCGGGCGGTCGTCGATGTCAGCGAGTTCCTGCGGGAGACGCGCATCGCCTCGATCTTCGCCCGCGATGGCAGTGGCATCATCCGCATCCAGTGCATCGCGGGGGAGGAGCTGGCGCCGGGGAAGATGACCATCTCCGCCCGCGCCGAGGAGATCGGCGACAACATGGGGGAGATCGACGCTGCGGTGGAAGGTGACGCGGCCAAGATCGCCTTCAACAGCAAGTATCTGCAGGACTTTCTCCAGGTGTTGGATGGCGGCCGGGTGGCGCTAGAGACGAACGGCCCCTCCAAGCAGGGCGTCCTTCGCCCCGTGGGAGACGACAGCTACATCCACGTCGTCATGCCCATGTTCGTCCAGTGGTGATCATTGGGTGCGACGCCCAGACCTAATCGCGAAGGGCTTTTGCGGTTTCTTAGCCATCGATCAATGGGATACGTGGATCGATCAAACGCCTAAGGATCCTGGCGCCTATGTTGTTCTACGCGTAGAGAGCGGTGTACCCAAATTCCTCGCTCTCAACAAGGCTGGGCAATTCAAGGGCAGGAACCCGACGGTGCCTGTAGCCCGGTTAAAAGAGCGCTGGGTGCCAGACGCTGACGTGCTTTACGTCGGCAAAGCTAAAAAACTCCAGGGTCGCGTGCGTAAACTCTGCCGCTTTATGGAAGGCAAGCCGGTTGACCATTGGGGCGGTCGGTTTCTCTGGCAGGTTGCCGGATTCGAGAGATTCCTCGTCGCGTGGTTGCCAGAGCTCGGCCGCGATCCGTTAGCAGTCGAGCGCGAGCTAATGTGCGAGTTTCGAGATAGATTCGGCTCTTGGCCCTTCGCAAATATTCGGGGGCCTCGATGTTGATTCCGAGCAGTCGCGCTGCAGCTTAGCGCCGGTAGCGACGCCAGATGGCGCGGCGGCGGCGCTCGAGGGTCTCCGCGCGAGCAGCAGCGCTGATGCGCGGCGTGTCGCCGGGGAGCTCGGCGCGCAGGCCGGCGAGCTTCACGCTGCGGAGCTTCGGCTCCGGCGCCGATTCGGCGAGCAGGAAGCGGGCCGCGATCGTCCCCTCAGTGTGCCCGGCCGTATCAAGCCAGTTCGGCACCCCCGGGTCCTCGTGCGCGATGACGCCGCGGAAGACGCCGTCGCTGTCGAGCGTCGCCTGGTGGCCGTTGAGCGAACTCTGGCGGCTGGCGAAGTCGAGGCTCTCCCAGTACCAGTTGGCGAGGCTGAAGCTCCAGTGGTGGCACGGCGGCGGCGTGAACTCGACGATCACGGCTTCGTCGGGCGCGCAGCGGAAGTTGCCGATGCCGTAGGCCTGCCCCTGCATGCCGGCGCGCTTGTCGCTGTCCTTCGGTAAGCTCACCAGCAGCGTGTTCGGGGCGAGGCCGAGCATCGCCTTGCTCATCTGCTCCCAGAGCGCGCCGCCTCGTTCCAGCCACATCGACAGCCGCGCGAGGCGAGCGGCGATCTGGTCGGTGCGGGGCAGCGGCACCGGGTACGCGGCGTCGAGGCGCTCGATGATCAGATCGGCCGGCCGCTCGCGCTCCCAGTCGTTGAAGTACTGCCGGACGAGGACGAACTCGGCGTTCGGCTCCAGCCGCAGCCAGTTGCCGTCGCGCTCCTCCCCGCCGAGGATCAGCTCGAACGAGCCGTCGGGCTCCGTGCGTAGGTCGAGGCCGTTGAGGGAAGAGATCGTGCCCCACGTCGAGATGTCGCCCTGGGCGAAGTGGCCATAGTTCACCTGGATATCGATGTGGTTGGCGCTGCCGCGGTTGCCGGAGATGCGGTAGGCCGCGTCGCCGCGCACGGTGGCGTACAGATAGAGGCAGTCGGGGCAGTCCAGGCCCCAGGCCATAGTGTGGTCCACCATCCGGCCGAACTCCGGGTAGTCCGGATCGGCGTGCTCCACGCAGAGGACGATGCCGGCGGCGAGGAAGCGGGTGAGGTAGCGGAAGCCCTCGGCCCGATCGCTGGGCGAGTCCGGTACGCCATCGCCTAGGACGAGCTTACCGGCGCGCTTCAGCGTGTCGCAAAACTCATCCCAAGCCTCGCCGGTCATGATGCGCGCGTCGCCCGGGTCTTTGCTCGCCTCGTTGCTCGGGTTCGTCGTCATCGGTGCTTCTCCCTCACGTTCGCTCTCGTTCTAGGGCGGGCTCATGGTATCATGCCCGCGTTGGGCTCGACTGCGGATCGTGGCGCCACAGCGTCGAGCTTATCGACTGGAGATCAGGGGGGCAGGCTATATGGATCGCTTCATCGTAGGCAGCGGCAGGTGCGGGTCGACGTTGCTCTCGCGCATGCTCGCCGAGCATCACTCCACCCTGAGCGTCTTCGAGTTCTTCAACGGGCTGGAGATGGGCCGGCGGTTCACTGCGGAGCCGATGGACGGCAAGGACTTCGCGTCGCTCATCTCCCAGGAGCACCCCTTCGTGACGATGGTGCTCAAGCGGGGCTACGAGGTGCCCGAGATCACCTACCCGTTCGGGCCCAAGGCCCGGTACGAACGCGACGACGGCCTGCCGTGGATCCTGGTGTCGACGCTGCCGCGCCTGACCGACGACCCGGACTCGCTCTTCGACGAGACGGTCGCCTTCGCCGCGAGCCTGCCGCGACAGCATCTGGCGTTGCAGTACCGGCAGCTCTTCGACTGGCTGGCGGAGCGCATGGGCCAGGCCTGCTGGATCGAGCGGTCGGGCTCGTCGATCGATTACCTGGGCTCGCTCCACGAGTTCTTCCCGGAGGCGCGCTTCGTGCATCTCCATCGCGACGGGCCGGAGACGGCGCTCTCGATGCGCGAGCACCACGCCTATCGCCTCGCCATCTCGCTGGTCTTCCAACTGCCCCCCGACGCGGGCACCTCGCTCGCCGAGCTGGGCGAGCTCGATCCGGCGGGCCCGGCAGCGGCGGACGGCACGGACCAGATCTCGCAACTGCTCGCGTCGCGGCCGCCGGTCGAGTACTTCGGCCGCTACTGGTCGCAGGAGATCGTGCACGGCTTTCGGGCGCTGCCGGCGCTAAACGCAGACCAGTACCTGGACGTTCGCTTCGAAGACCTCGTCTCGAAGCCGAAAGAGGTGCTCAAGACCATCGGCGAGTTCTTCGAGCTCGATGCCGGCCGCGCCGACTGGATCGACCGCGCCGCCGCACTGGTGCGAGGCATCCCGCCGACGCGATTCGACAAGCTGCCGGAGGATGAGCAGGAGCGGCTTACGGAGGAGTGTCGCGTGGGTGGGATGCTGCTGGGCCGAACCGCGTGAGCAGCGGCTAGACGTCGTCAGCGACGTCTTCGCCCAGCGCGAGCGGGAGCGCCTCTTCGTATAGCCGGCGCAGGTCGTCGACGGCCGCGTCTAGCGCCGTGCCCAGCAGCAGCCGCTGGCCACCCACGCGGCCTAGCGCGGTAAGCGGCACCTCGCGCTCGCGGGCGAGCGCCGCCAGCCCGTCGCCATCGGCGGTGGAGACG
>JACZTE010000021.1 GCA_022573935.1 Chloroflexota bacterium | reverse complement strand
CCAGTTCACCCAGAGGTAGATGCTGAAGAAGACACCGACGCCGCCGATGGCGGTCGACACCACGAACTGGGCGTCCGTGTAGCGCATCGCACCCTGCTCTAGATAGACCTGGTGGGGAATGGTGCCTGTCGCCTCCAGCAGAATAAGCGCCGTGAAGGCGAGGCTGGCCCAACTGGTGTAGATGAGGCCACGCCGCAAGTCCAGGAAGGTATTGGCGAAGATCAGCCCGAACACGTAAGCGAAGGGGCCCAGCCAGGAGACGGTGCCCAGGAAGTAAACCATCGTCGTGTGGAGGCCGATCTCCACGGCCAGCATGCTGTACTGGGCCCGCTGGATGGCGCGCGCGCTGGGCAGCAGGAAGACGGTGCGCCAATAGGCGAGGAAGAACAGCACTTCCACGAAGAGGACCACGAGGAAGGGGACGGGCATAGGGATACGGGCTAGCCAGAGGACGAACCACAGCGCGATAAAAAGGCCAACAACCGCCAGCCGCGCCAGCGCCTGCGGCGTCTGCTCGCGGCGTTTCGCGTCTAATGAGCGCACGGTATGTTCTTCGTTCGTCGTCATATAGGGGATTCCGACATGTTTACTAAGCGGAATATTCTCATTATGTGAGTATCGGTTGCCCTTAGGGGAAGTTAATCCCTATCGCGCGCGGCTTGACGATCTTCATGCCGTATCCTATGCTGCTTTCGCCTATGCAGGCGGAACTGATCTCTATCGGTACGGAATTGCTCCTGGGCGAAATCCTGGACACCAACGCCCAGTATCTCGCCGCGCGCCTGCCCGCGCTGGGCATCGACCTCTTCTACACATCGAAGGTGGGCGACAACATGGATCGCCTTTCGGAAGTCATCGAGCGCGCTTGGGGCCGTTCGGACCTGGTGCTCACCACCGGCGGCCTGGGTCCCACCGAAGACGACCTCACGCGCGAAGCGATCGCCCGCGTGCTGGGCGAGGAGTCCTCGGTCGACCCGGAGCTGGAGCGGCAGCTCCGTGAGTTCTTCGCGCAGCGGAGCGCCACCATGCCGGAGCGCAACCTCAAGCAGGCGATGCTCATCCCCTCCTCGCGCGCCATCCCCAACCCTCGGGGCACCGCCCCCGGCTGGTGGGTAGAGCGACAAGGGCACATCGTCGTCGCGATGCCCGGCCCGCCCTCGGAGATGCAGCGCATGTGGGAGCGAGAGGTGGCGCCGGAGCTGGAGCGGCGCACCGCGGGACAGCGTACCGTGCTCGTCACTCGCACGCTGAAGACGATGGGCATAGGCGAAGGACACGTGGACGAGCTGGTGAGCCCCCTGCTCAAGTCCACCAACCCCAGCATCGGCGTCTACGCCCGCCCGGACGGCGTCCAGCTCCGCATCGCCGCCAAGGCGTCGAGCCGAGAGGAGGCGCAGCGTCTCATTCAACCGCTGGAGGAGGAGATGCGGCGCATCTTGGGCGAAGCCGTCTGGGGCGTCGACGACGACACGCTGGAGAGCACAATAGGCGATCTCCTCCAGCGCAATCATCTCACCCTGGCGACGATGGAGTCGTGCACCGGCGGACTGCTAGCGAATACAATCACGAACGTGCCCGGCAGCTCCGCCTACTTCCGCAGCGGCCTCGTCGCCTACAACGCCGAGACGAAGATCGCTTGGGGCGTCGATCCTGAGATCATCGCGCAGCACGGCACGATCAGCGCCGAGTGCGCGCGCGACATGGCGCGCGCCGTCCGCGAGAGGCTGAACGCCGACATCGGCGTCGGCATCACCGGCGTCGCCGGGCCGGACCCGGAGGAGGAGAAGCCGCCCGGCACGATCCACGTCGGCTTCGATGCCGCCTTCACCGTGCCGCAGCACGTCAGCTACCAGTTCGCCCAGGGCAGGGAGGCGGTGAAGCGGCGAGCGGTCACCACCGCCCTCGCGCTGACGCGCCGGGTACTCCTGGAGTCGAAGGGCCACGAGCCGGTGTAGCATGCCCGCCCGACTCTTCGCGGTAGGTCTGCTGGCGCTGCTTCTCGCTGCCTGCAGCGGGGCGTCCACGCCGCCGCCGACATCGACGCCTGCGGCCACACCTACAGCCACCGAAACGCCTCCCCCACCTACCGAGACGCCGATCCCACCTCCCACCACGGTGCTGGTGACGCCACTCGTCTGGCTCGGCGAGGACGACCGCTGCGCCGATCCGTATCCCCAAGGCGCACCGTACGAGCCGTTGCCCGGCCAGCCCATCCTGCTCCGGCCCGCGGGCAAGCCGCCCGAGCTGGCCCCCTATCAGCCGCTGACGTTCACTGCCGACCCAGCGCTGGAGCAGGTCGTCCGGCAGTCCGTGGGAGACGACGAAGCGCGCATCGCGGTGGTGGTGAAGAACCTGGCTGACGGTCGCGGCGCCGCCCTCGCCGACGAACGCAGCTTCTACTCCGCCAGCCTCTACAAGATATGGGTGCTGCTGGAGACCTACCGCCACCGGGAGGCAGGCCTCCTCGACTTCGACGAACGCTACATTATCTCGGACTACTACGAGGATGAGTTCGTCCTCAACGAGGGTGAGCTGGCGGCGTGCGACGAGGTGACGCTAGGCGAAGTGGTCGACCAGATGATCCGCGTCAGCGGCAACGTCGCGGCGCTTTTCGTGCTGGACCGCGTCGGCATGGACAACGTGAACGAGACGCTGCGAGACCTGGGGCTGGTGGTCTCTCGCTATCGGCCGGACTCGCTGCCAACCACCGCCGGCGAGACGGCGCTGCTGATGGAGATGATCGCCCGCCGGCAGGCCGTGAGCGAGACGGCCAGCGACGAGATGCTCGATCTGCTCTCTGACACCTACTTCAACGACAGGCTGCCCGCGCTTCTGCCGGAGGGGACCCGCGTGGCCCACAAGACCGGCAGTTGGGAAAACGCCAGCCACGATGCCGGCATCGTCTACTCGCCCGCCGCTACCTACGTCATCGTCGTCCTCACCGACTTCGGCTATAGCGACGAGGGCACCGCCGCCATCGCGCGCATCTCGCGAGCCGTATACGACTACTACAACGACCCCTAATCAACGCAGTTTCCTTGGTTGCCGTCCTGCCCGTTGCCGTCGTTGCAGTGGTCGTTGTTATCGCCGCCCTCCTCCGAGGTCTGGGAACAAGCAGTCTGGAGGCAATTACTGGCACTATCGAAGGCGCTGGTGATGCTCCCTCTGAAGGTCAGCAACGCCAAGAGCACGACGACGACGGCGATGCCGGCGACCAGCATCGCATACTCGGCCAGCGTTTGACCGGCCTGGCTGTTCAAACGGCTCCTGGTGCTGCGCCAACGCCTGTTGGAGCTGTGCAGCACGCCGCCGAGGTTCGCCTTCTGTGTCAGCGTCCATACGAGATGCATCGCCACCCTCCAAGCGCTAGAGGCTCTTCGGTAGCCCGGCGGTCTCCGCATGAGATCCGTGGCTTTGCGGCGCCACCTCGCGGTGGGTGTGCTTTTATCGGAGCTTCGCTGTCTGGTCTACATCATTCTGTCTACCACTACAGCAATCGACCGCGGACGAACATTCTGAAGGGATCTCCAAGCAAAAGTCGAGGCTCGTTGAGGGTCGAATCGGCGCATGCATATGCTATAGTTGAGATGGTCTACCAGACAGACGCTTGAGACGCGGGGCACGGGCCGGTCGGAGGATCTTGAGTCCTTGCCCGGCCCGTACTCCATCAGGCGTACGGGCGAGTTTGGTTTAGCCTCGGCCGGTACCAGCAGTACGCAGGGAGGATATGGTGCAGGAGCTGCGGATCTTCAGCGGAAACGCGCACCCAGAGCTGGCGCAATCCGTCTGCAACTATCTGGAGTCACCGCTGGGCGCATGCGATGTGTTCGAGTTCAGCAACGAGAACATCTTCGTCCGCATTCAGGAGAACGTCCGGGAGCGCGACGTGTTTATCGTTCAGCCCATGAGCTCGCCGGTGAACACCAGCATCATGGAGCTGCTGATCATGATCGACGCCATGAAACGCGCCTCGGCCGGGCGGGTGACCGCGGTGGTGCCGTACTACGCGTATGGCCGCAGCGACAAGAAAGACCAACCGCGGGTGCCTATCACCGGCCGGCTCATAGCGAACCTGATCGAAACCGCGGGAGCGGACCGCATGCTCACGGTGGACTTACACGCCGGCCAGATCCAGGGCTTCTTCAACATCCCGGTCGACGAGCTTACGGCGCTCTACATGATCAGCCGCTACTTCATCAACAAGGATCTTGAGGACCCAGTCGTCGTCGCTGCCGACGAGGGCGGCTCCAAACGGGCCCGCAACGTCGCCCAAACGCTCGACGCGCCGCTGGCCATTATCGAGAAGCGGCGGACGGGCAACGACGAGGTGGCGGAAGTGCTCAACGTCATCGGTGACGTGGAGGGCAAAACCGCGGTGATCGTGGACGACGAGATCCTGACCGGCAGCACATTGATGGAGGGCGCCAGAGTGCTCATGGACCGGGGCGCGACAGCGGTCTACGCCGGTGTCACTCACGCCCTTCTCTCAGGTTCGGCCGTCGAAGACCTCAAAGAGAGCGCCCTCGTAGAGCTCGTCGTCACCGACACGATACCGCTACCGCCCGAGAAGCGGATCCCCCAGATCGAGGTGCTCAGCATGGCGCCGATGATCGGCGAAGCGATCGGCCGTATTCACACCGGCCGTTCCGTCGGGGAGCTATTCCAATAAGGGGCGTGAGCCGATGGTAACCAAGGAGAAGGCTGGAGCGATCACAACCCTCTCCGCCCGGGCACGTTTGCCGGTATTACGAAGGATGTCGCGGAACATTTTGAAACTACCGAGGAAGAGGCGCTCGCGCGCATCCGCAGCGGGGGCAGGCCCGGCCGGCGCTAAGGTCGCGATGACATCATGCTGAAGTTCCTCCTGGGCGACTCGAACGAGAAGGAGCTGCGCAAGCTCCAGCCCTTCGTCGATCGCGTCAACGAGCTCACAGCAGAGATAGAGGCGCTCTCGGACGCACAACTGCGGGCCAAGACCGACGAGTTTCGCTCGCGCCTCGAGGCGGACGAAACGACGGACGACCTGACCGAAGAGGCGTTCGCCGTCGTGCGCGAGGCCTCCCGCCGCTATACCGGCCTCCGCCACTTCGATGTGCAGCTCTTAGGGGGACTCGTCCTTCACCAAGGCAAGATCGCCGAGATGAAGACCGGCGAGGGGAAGACGCTGGTCGCCACCCTGCCCCTCTACCTCAACGCCCTCTCCGGCCGCGGCGCGCACCTGATCACGGTCAACGACTACCTGGCCAAGCGCGACGCCCAGTGGATGGGCCCCATCTACGACGCTCTCGGCCTCAGCGTCAGCATCCTCCAGCACGACGCCTCGTTCCTCTACTCGGCGGAGCGCGTGAGCGATGCCGAGAACATGGAGCACCTCACCCCCTGCACGCGTCGCGAGGCGTACCGGGCCGACATCACCTACGGCACGAACCACGAGTTCGGCTTCGACTACCTGCGGGACAACATGGCGGTCGACCGCGACCGCGTCGTCCACCGCGAACTCCACTACGCGATCGTCGACGAGGTGGACAACATCCTCATCGACGAGGCGCGCACGCCGCTGATCATCAGCGGGCCCGCCCAAGAGAGCACCCAAACGTACACCACCTTCGCCCGCCTGGCGCCTCGCCTCCAGGAGGAAACCGACTACACCATCGACGAGAAGGCGCGCTCCGCCAGCCTCACCGAGGAAGGCATCGCCAAGATGGAGAATTGGCTGGGCATAGACAACCTCTTCTCGCCGGAGAACTTTCGTCTCACCCGCTACATGGACGGCGCCCTCAAAGCCCATGCGCTCTACCGCCGCGACCGGGAATACGTGGTGAAAGACGGCCAAGTGGTGATCGTCGACGAGTTCACCGGGCGGCTGATGCCGGGCCGCCGCTGGTCGGACGGTCTCCACCAGTCGGTGGAGGCGAAAGAAAAGGTGAAGGTCCAGCAGGAATCGCTCACCTACGCCACCATCACCCTCCAGAACTACTTCCGCCTCTACGACAGGCTGGCCGGCATGACCGGTACTGCCGTGACCGAGGCCGAGGAGTTCTACAAGATCTACAAGCTGGACGTGGTCGTCATGCCGACCAACGTGCCCATGGCGCGAGAGGACAGCACCGACCTCATCTATCGCAACGAGCGCGCCAAGTTCGAGGCGGTGGCGGAAGAGATCGAGGAGATGCACGAGCATCAGCGCCCCGTGCTGGTCGGCACCGTCTCCATCGAGAAGTCGGAGTACCTTTCGGAGCTGCTCAAGCGCCACGGCGTACCCCACCAGGTGTTGAACGCTAAGCTCCACGAAAAGGAGGCGGGCATCATCGCCGACGCGGGCCGGCCAGGCGCGGTCACCATCGCCACCAACATGGCCGGCCGAGGCACCGACATCGTCCTCGGCGGCAAACCTGACGGCAACCGCTCCAAGGAGGAGTGGCAGCGCGAGCACGACCTGGTTGTCGAAGCGGGCGGCCTGCACATCATCGGCACCGAGCGGCACGAGGCGCGCCGCATCGACAACCAGCTCCGCGGACGCGCCGGCCGCCAGGGCGACCCTGGCAGCTCTCGCTTCTTCGTCTCTTTGGAAGATGACGTCATGCGCCGCTTCGCCCCCGATTGGCTGGGCAACATGCTCGGAAAGCTGGGCATGGATGAGGATACGCCCCTGGAGAGCAAGATGGTCTCCAAGTCGATCGAATCCGCCCAGACCAAGGTGGAGGGCCACAACTTCGACATCCGCAAGCACCTCGTCGATTACGACGACGTGATGAACACCCATCGCGACGTCATCTACAAGGAGCGGGCGAAGATCTTCGCGGAGGCAAACCTCAAGAGCAACATCCTGGAGATGGTGCACGAAGAGATTACGGAGCTGGTGGAGCTGCACGTCCCAGAGCGCGACGAAGACCTATGGAACCTGGAGACGCTGTTCGCGGACGTGGGCGCCATCCTGAAGCTGCCCTCGTCGATCAACGTCCGCACGTTCGAGGAGCTAGACCCCGACGAGATCCTGGAGCGGCTGCTCACAGCCGCCGAGGAGGCGTACGAGCGTCGCGAGGTCGAGATCGGCCCGGAGCAGATGCGCACGCTGGAACGGCTGCTCATGCTACGCACGATAGACGGCCTCTGGGTCGAGCACCTCACCGCCACAGACGAGATGCGCCAGGGCATCGGCCTGCGCGCCTACGGCCAGGCCGACCCGCTGGTCGCCTACAAGCGAGAGGCGCACGACATGTGGGGCCAGCTCCTGGTGAACATCCGCCACCAGGTCGCCCGCGCCATCTACCACGTGGAGCTGAGCCGGCGGCCGCCCCAACGCGCCCCGGTCACCGCTGGCGCGCGGGAGCCGGCAGCCGTCGCGGCGGGAGCGGGCGGTGGACGGCCGGCGGGGACAGGCAAAGCTCGCAAGATCGGCCGGAACCAGCCCTGCCCTTGCGGCAGCGGCAAGAAGTACAAGAAGTGCCACGGCATGGCCGCATAGCGATGGGACGAAAACGTACGGCAGCGCAGAAAACGACGACGCCAAAGGCGCTCGATCGCTTCAGCAAGGCGCTCGAGGCTGGCGACGACTGGTTCGCCGCCTTACTCGAGGCGATCGCCCACTGGGAGACGCCGGAGGAGGTGGTGGACGGCCGCCAGTATCGCTACCTCATCGGCGGCGAGGCCTTCGACTGGCTGCTGCTCGCCGAGCGGCTGTGCGAAGCTGCCAACGGCGCCATCCCTGCCGACGAGCGCGAGGCGCTCCTCTTCTTCGGCCGGCCGCCGCGGGAGCTGGACGCCGACGAGTTCAAGCAGGCCATCGGCGCCTCCAAGCACCGCGCCCACCTCAACTACCTCTACGGCGTCGTCGTGGAGGAGGCGCTCCAGCTTGTGGTGGAAGAAGAGGTGCTGAAGGAGCGCCGCTCCTCCCTCTCCGATCAGGACGGCAGCGTGGAGCGCGAGGTCTTCGAGCGCATCTACGGCTGCGGCCGCGACGAGCTGCTCACCGCCTGCAGAGAGGCGGACGCCATCCCGAACGGCGACGAGATCTCGTACGGCGAGCTGCGAGAGTTCACCTACTGGCTGTTCAAGTACCGCGTACGCCAGAACGACCCGGCACGCGTCGCCTCCGACACGCGGCGAGCGCTCGCGCGCGTCTCGCAGCTAGAGGTGGCGGCCCAGCGACGGGCCCGGCTTCTGGCGGGGCCTGAGACGAACGAGGCAGCGGTCGTAGACGGCGAGGTCGTAGCCCGCGGGCGCTGACCCGGGCCGAACGCAGCCACACATCGTAGCGCTGAGCGGCCCCGAGGAATCGGGGCCGAGTCGCATGAGAGAACCAGGAACTAGGAACAAGGAACAGGGAACGGGGCTGAGGGAGGCGGACGTTTTCTTCGCTGCAGACACCTTGGTCATTGAAGTAACAGATTGCTATGATCCTGCAACCCGTAGGGACAGAGCTTCAGCTCTGTCCTGGAAGGGGGACTTCGGTTCCCTATCGGTGATATCCACTCATGGCTGTTGAACCGAACCCAGACCAACCCGCCGGCGACCAGGCAACGATGCCCAAAGCCTACGATCCCGCCGCCGTCGAGACGCGCCTCTACCGCATGTGGGAAGAGGCCGGATATTTCGAACCGGCGGCGCCCCCAACGACGACCCGGAGCGAGACCCGTTCGTCATCATCATGCCGCCGCCCAACCTGACCGGAGAGCTCCACCTGGGCCACGCGCTGATGGACACGGTGGAGGACATCCTCGTTCGCTGGCATCGCATGCTGGGCGACCCAACCCTCTGGCTGCCCGGCATCGACCACGCCGCCATCGCCGTGCACACGCTGGTCGAGCGGGAGCTGGCGGCCGAGGGGCTGACGCGCCACGACATCGGCCGCGAGCGCTTCCTGGAGCGCGTCTGGACGTTCGTCAACCGAAGCCGTTCTCGCATCTTCGACCAGCACAGGCGGCTGGGCGCCTCGGCCGACTGGAGCCGCGAACGCTTCACCATGGACGAAGGGCCGGCCAAGGCCGTCCGCACCGCCTTCTACAACCTCTATCAGCAAGGGCTGATCTATCGAGGCGAACGGATCATCAACTGGTGCCCGCGCTGCCAGACCGCCCTCTCCGACCTGGAGGTGGTGCATCGCGAGGAGGAAGGCAACCTCTGGCACGTCAGCTACCCGCTCCTCGACGACGAGGGCCAGCCGACCGGCGAGTCGATCACGATCGCCACCACCCGGCCGGAGACGATCGTCGCCGAGACGGGCATCGCCGTCCACCCCGAGGACGAACGCTACCGCGCCCCCACCGGCCACAAA
>JACZTE010000307.1 GCA_022573935.1 Chloroflexota bacterium | reverse complement strand
GCTCAGTCGCTCAGCCATGGCTTACTTAGAACCTCCGGTTGGGGCCGGCTCGCGGGCTTCCCGGCCGGGGATCTCCAGCTCGGGCGGCGGCGGCGCCGGATTGGCGATGCCGGCCATCAGCTGGCGCGGCACCATCTCGATCAGCTCATCGACGGTCCACATCTCCGGCTTCCAGAGCGTGCGCATGGCGACGGGGTGATGGAGGACGGAGACGTTGCCCCCGGCGACGGCGAAGTTGTAGCCGTTGATGTTCCAGGCTTCGTCGCTGGCGAGATAGGC
This sequence comes from Chloroflexota bacterium, assembly GCA_022573935.1. The sequence continues at coordinate 1,750 of JACZTE010000307.1, read as the reverse complement.
GGCCATCGGGGCGATCCGCTCCGGCTCGGGCGGCGCCTGCGGTCTCGGAGCAGCGCTGCCTATGCCCGAACGCGTGCGTAGCTGGCGGGCCGAATCGGGGACAGTCTGGCTCATGCGAGTGGCCGCGCCCGGCGAGATGGCGTTGCAGGTGACGCCGTAGCGCCCCAGGTCTCGCGCGACGACGCGGGTGAAGCCGGCGATGCCTGACTTCGCCGCGCCGTAGTTCGCCTGGCCCGGGTTGCCCACCAGGCCGGAGACCGAGGTGAAGTTGATGATCCTGCCGTAGCGCTGCTGCCGGAAGATGATGGACGCCGGCTTGGTGCAGCAGTAGTGCCCCTTGAGGTGGACGGCGATGACGGCGTCCCACTCCTCCTCGCTCATGTTGAAGATCATCCGGTCGCGCAGGATGCCCGCGTTGTTCACCAGGATGTCCAGCCGTCCGAAGGCGTCGAGCGCCGTCTGGATGATCGTCTCGCCGCCCGATACCGTCGCGACGGATTCGTAGCAGGGGACGGCCTCGCCGCCGGCCGACCTGATCTCGTCGACCACCTGGTCGGCCGGGCCTCGGTCATCGCCGCTGCCGTCGACGCTCACCCCGAGGTCGACGACGACCAGCTTCGCGCCCTCCTGGGCGAAGAAGAGCGCCATGCCCCGGCCGATGCCTCGGCCGGAGCCGGTGATGATGGCGACTTTGCCGTCGAGCGAGCCCATCAGCCCGCTAACCGCGAGAGGGTAGCGTGACCGTGGCCGAGCCGGGGCTGGTCTTCTTGCCCTGGGGGTTCTCCGTCCAGACCTCCAGCTCGACGAGGTTCTGGCCGTCCTCCTGGTACTTCTTGCTGACCACGCCCTTACAGACGATGTCCTGCTTCGCGTCGTCCATGCCTCGGTACTGGCAGCCGAACTTCTTGATGCGGCCCCCATCGCCCATCCAATCGTGCACGAGCTGGCCGAGGAAGGCGTGCTTGAGCGCGCCGTGGACGATGATGTCCTGCAGCCCCGTCGACTGGGCGAAGTCCTTGTCGTAGTGGATCTGGTAGAAGTCGCCCGAGCCCGCGGCCCAAAGCACCAGTTGTTGCGTCGAGCAGTTTTTCACCAGTTGAGGGATCTCGTCGCCCTCGTTCACATCTTCAAAGTAGACCTGTTCTGCCATGACTGCTCTCCTTGCCTAGTACTGGATCACCGTGCCGTACATCTTCGCCACCAGTTGGCCGTCCTGGTTGGTGAAGGTCGTCTCCCGGCTCGTGATGAGCATCGGCCCCATGCTGCCGGTGCGCTCGTTGAAGCCGCTGATCTTGTTGCGAGCGGTGAGCACATCGCCGGCGCAGACGGTGTCGAAGTACTCGCATTCGGTACCACCGTTGAGCACACGCTTGTACGGGATGCTGAAGCGCCATCCGCCAGCCTCGGCGGGATCGCCACTGCGAGGGGTGTAGGCCTGCGTCCCCAGGAAGCCCGGCGGCGCGACGATGCTGCGATAGCCTTTGCTCTTCGCGTACTCCTCGTCGTAGAAGATCAGGTCCGTGTGGCCGACGGCGCGGGCGAACATGCGACAGCCCGTCTTGTCCACCTCCATCGTCGTTGGCTTGCTCTCTTTTCCGATTGCTTCGCGCATTTCGTCGGTGACCACCGACTTGGTCTCTTGCTGCTGAGCCATCGTCACCTCCTAGCGTTTACGGGCGTCCGCGTACTCAGGCGGGAAGCCCTAACGTTTGCGTAAACAGCGAACTTCAGCTTCGTGAGGATACTACCG
>JACZTE010000306.1 GCA_022573935.1 Chloroflexota bacterium | reverse complement strand
CCGACCTGGAGGCTGCGGGCCAGCTACAACGGCTGCTGGTGAAGACGGTGCGGGTGGAGGCGGTGCTTGGCATGGTGGTGCTGGTGGCCGTCGCCGTCCTCATTCAGTTGCAGGCGCCACGGTCGACCGCGGAGGCTGAGGAGCTGGCTGCCATCGCTCGAGAGGCCGCCGAGCAGCCGATCGTTTCGGACTTCTACCGGGACTCGAAAGAAGTGGATGGCCTCATCGTCTTCCTCGAGATCCAGCCGGGCCAGGTGGGAGAGAACAGCTTCGCGCTCGGCCTCGGCTCCGAGTTCAGTGCCATCGGCGAGATACTCGACCTTCACCTGGAGTTCGAGCACGAAGGTCTGCCCGAATCGGAGCTGGAGTTAGGGCTTTTTGGCAGCGCATTCTACGCGGCTGAGGGCGCCAACCTTAGCCGCCCCGGCGAATGGAACGTCACGGTGCACATCGTCCGTCGCGGCCTCGACGACTGGGAGGAGACGTTCCGCGTGCCGATCGCCGAGCCGGGCGCGGGCGACGAGGCGGGCGAGGGCGAGCCGGAGAGCATCTGGCAGTGGCCCTACGAGGGCGGACGCTCGACCGGCGCCATCGCCGTCCTGGCGGTCGCGGCCGCTGGCGTCGCCGGCTGGGGAGGCCTCCGCCTCCTCCGGCGCTCCTGACGAACCGCTAGCGAACCACCTCGGCCTGCCGCAGACGCTCCACCTCATCGACCGACAGATCCAGCAGCTCGCCCAGCACCTCGTCCGTGTGCTGGCCCACGGCGGGCGAAGGGCCCTTGATGCCCCCCGGCGTCCGCGAGAGCTTCACCGGCGTGTTCGCCAGCGGCAGCTTGCCGATGATCGGATGCTCCACCTCGACCAGCATCTCGCGGGCGCGCACCTGCGGCAGCTCCGCCGCCTGGGGCACGGTGTTCAGCGGCCCGCAGGGGAGGCCGATCGCGTCGAACTCGCGCAGCCACTCCTGCGTCGTGCGCCGGCGAAGCGCCTCGTTCAGGATCGGCTCCAGCTCGGCGTGGTGCTCCGTGCGGAGGGCGCTCGTCTCGAAGCGCGAGTCGTTGATCAGCTCCGTCTCGCCGATCAGCGCGCAGAAGAGCTCCCACTGGTTCTCCACGCTCCAGCTCAAGGCGAGCACGAGATAGCCGTCCTTCGTCGGGAACGCCTGGAACGGCGTGGCGAGCGGATGGCGGGTACCGATCGGCCCGGGCGACTCGCCCGTGGCGAAGTAGCGCACGAAGGCGTTCTCCAACAGCGCGATCTGGCAATCGAGCATGCTCACGTCGACGAGCTGGCCCTCGCCGCTCTGGTCTCGCTCGCGCAGCGCCGCCAGCACGCCGATGGCGGTGAAGAGTCCGGCCCCGATGTCTCCCAGCGAGAGGCCCGGCCGCGTGGGCGGCCCGCCCGGATGGCCGGTGATGCTCATCACTCCGCCCATCCCCTGCGCGATGATATCGAGCGCCGGCCGCCGCCTGTCCGGCCCCGTCTGGCCGAAGCCGGACGTAGCCGCGTAGATCAGACGGGGGTTGCGCCGTCGCAGCGCCTCATAGCCCAGGCCCAGCTCATCCATCGTGCCGGGCGTGAAGTTCTCCATCACCACGTCCACCTGATCCACCAAGCGCAAGAAGAGCTCCTTCCCCTCCTCCTTCGAGAGGTCGATGGCGATGCTCTTCTTCCCGCGATTGATGCTGAAGAAGTAGCAGCTCTCGCCGTTGACGTGCGGGCCCGTGGTGCGGCCGATGTCGCCGTGGGGCGGTCGCTCCACCTTGATCACGTTCGCCCCCAGGTCGCAGAGCACCATCGAGGCGTAGGGCCCCGCTAGCACCCAGGTCAGGTCCAGGATCGTGATGCCTTCCAGCGGCCCTGTCATAGCCTGCCTCCTCTCGATTGGCGGGTGCCCTCAGGCCCCGGTCGTCTTTTACTTTGCCACAGATACTCACAGACTAGCGGTCGTCTCTTACTTTGCCACAGATACAGACAGCTTAGCGCTCGCCGCAGCGGGAATCAGCGATCTGTGCCAAACTACGGCGGACC
>JACZTE010000020.1 GCA_022573935.1 Chloroflexota bacterium | reverse complement strand
GCGCATCACCTGGGCGATGATCTCGTTGTCGATCCGCTCGGAGTCCTCCGGCGGTAGGCCGGCCCCGCGAACGACGGCCTCCTTCGCCTTGCGCACGGCCAGCGGCCCGTTCTGGGCGATCTTGACGGCGAACTCCTCGGCCTTCGCCATCAGCTCCGACTGCGGCACGACGTAGTTGACGAAGCCGATGTAGCGCGCCTCCTCGGCCGGGATGCTGTCGCCGACGAGCAGGAACTCCATCGCCCGCGCGTAGGGCACCTGGCGGGGCATGCGGGTGAGGCCGCCGCCGGCCGGGACGATCCCGCGCTTCACTTCGGTCAGGCCGAACGTCGCGTGCTCGGCGGCGATGCGGATGTCCGTCCCCTGGATAAGCTCCGTTCCGGCGGCGAGGCAGTGGCCGTTGATGGCGCTGATCACCGGCTTGTAGAGCGGGTCACGCAGGAGAGCGGTACGCCCAAGCGACGCGTCGTTCCTGAGCTTGTGGTCCCATTCGTCCTCGGGCTCTCGAGCGCCCGTGAGGAGCGGGATCAGACGCTTGAGATCGGCGCCGGCACAGAACGCTTTGTCGCCCGCGCCCGTCACGATCGCCACCCGCAGCTCGTCGTCTCGGTCGTACTCGAGCCACGCCTCCGCCAGACGCACCATCATCTCGGGATCGATCGCGTTGCGGACCTCGGGGCGGTTCAGCGTGATGACGGCGATGTGGCCGCGCTTCTCGAATGTGAGGACGCTATCCATGATGGTCGCTCCTTTCCGCGCGTGCGGTCTGAATAGAGGAGACGGCCGGCTAGCCGGTAGCCGCCAGCCGTTCCTCTAGCAAGCGTAATAGCGTCGTGCGCTCGCCCTCGACGTTCTCTGCCAGGCGGTTCGCCGCCACGGGCACCTGCCATCCTTCGACGAGCGCCGCATCCGGCGTGCGGGCCCGGCGGTACGCGCGCAGGTAGGCGGAGAGCAATATCGAGCGGCCGAACCGTGCCCCGAACTGTGCCAACGCACGCAGCAGCGCAGTGGAGCCAGGCGGCGGCTCCCCGATGCGCAGCATGAGGTTGGTACGGACGAAATCGGCGTTCGGGTCGCCCCGGGTGACGTTGGTCCAATCGATCAGGATCGGCTCTCCATTGCTCAGCATGATGTTGCCGGGATGGAAATCGCCGTGGCAGAGGCGGTCGCCGTCCGGAAGGCCGTGCAGGGCGGAGAGGGCGAACTCGGCGAGGCGCCGGGGCACGAGGTCCGAAGCCTCGATCCTGGCGGCGAGGCTCGCCTTGAGGGCGGGAATGCTGTCGGGCGCGCTGACTTCGTGCAGCCGGGCGTGCAGCTGCCCGGAGGTCTTGCCGATTGAGAGGACGGCCCACGGGCGCCTACCGACCAGCGCGAGCAGGTCCAGACCATCGATGCGCTCCATGATGAGGCCCGGCCTGCCCTGTACCGTCGTCGTGCCGTGTACGGCGGGGACGCTTACGCCGGCCGCGAGAGCGACCCTCATCGCGCGGGCCTCCCATTCGACCTGCTGCTGGGCGTCCGGGTTGTGCAGCAGCCGCAACACCGTGCCGTCCTCCCAGGCGAAGATCTCCGCCTCACGCCCCTCGGCGAGCTTTTGCATTTCACGCTCCACGTATGGTCTCCTGACGGGTCGGAGTCTTGGGCAGAGCTAACGCTCTGTCCCTACGAGGCGAGTCGGCGTTCGCTCCGCCAGGGCGGCGTGGGCCGCCGCGAGGCGGGCGATGGGCACGCGGTAGGGCGAGCAGCTCACGTAGTCCAGCCCCGCCCGGTGGAAGAAGTCGACGGAGCGCGGGTCGCCGCCGTGCTCGCCGCAGATGCCCAGCTTCAGGTCGGGCCGCGCCTTCCGGCCCGCCGCTACCGCCATGCGCACGAGCGCGCCGACGCCGACCTGGTCGATCGTCTCGAACGGGTTGTCGTCCAGGAGGCCCAGCTCCAGGTAGCGGGTGAGGAAATGGGCTTCGGCGTCGTCGCGGCTGAAGCCGAGCGTGGTTTGGGTGAGGTCGTTCGTGCCGAACGAGAAGAACTCGGCGTCGTTGGCGATCTCGCCCGCCGTGAGGGCGGCGCGTGGCAGCTCGATCATCGTGCCGAAGAGGTAGGGCACCTCCGTGCCCGCCTCCCGCATCGTCTCGCGGGCGACGCGTTCGAGCAGCGCTCGCAGCATCCGGAGCTCGCTCTCGAAGCCGACGAGCGGGATCATCACCTCCGGATGCACCGGCACGCCCTCCTTGGCCACGGTCGCCGCGGCGCGGAAGATCGCCCGCACCTGCATCTCGTTCACCTCCGGGTAGAGGATGCCCAACCGGCAGCCGCGCAGGCCGAGCATTGGGTTGACTTCGCGCAGCGCCTCGACCTGGCGGAGCATCGACTCCTTCGCCCGTAGCTCGGGCGAATCGGGCGCCTCGATGCGCAGCCGGATCACCGATTCGAGCAGCTCGTCGTGGTCGGGCAGGAACTCGTGCATCGGCGGGTCGATGAGGCGGATCGTGACCGGCCGCTCGCCCATCACGCGGAAGATCGCCTCGAAGTCGCCCTGCTGCATGGGCAGCAGCCGCTCCAGCGAGCCGCGGTACTTGCCCATCGGGCCCTCCAGCCGGCCGCGCAGCGTCGAGAGCCGGTCTTCGAGCGGACGCTGCCGCTTCTCGTCGCCCGCCGCCGCCAGCTCAGCTTCGACCGCCGCGACGTCGGCCTCCAGCGCCTTCGTCTCGGCCGCCGCGAGGATCATCTCGCGCACGACAGGCAGGCGGTCTGGTTCGAGGAACATGTGCTCCGTGCGGCAGAGGCCGATCCCTTCCGCGCCGAACTCGATCGCCTTGGCGGCGTCGTTGGGCGTATCGGCGTTGGTGCGCACGCCGAGGCGGCGAATCTCGTCTGCCCAGGAGAGAAACTCGGTGAGCTCTGGGAAGAACTCTGCCTCTACCGATGGGATGTGGCCGAGCAGCACGCGGCCGTCGGAGCCGTCGATGGTGATCGTCTGGCCGTCGGCGATCGCGAGCCCGCCCGCTTCCATCGAGCGGGCGTCTTCGTCCACGTCGATCGCTTCGCAGCCGGCGACGCAAGGGATGCCGAAGCCGCGGGCGACGAGCGCGGCGTGGCTCGACATGCCGCCGCGCTCCGTGAGCACGCCCCGCGATGCCTGCATGCCATGGATGTCGTCCGGCGACGTCTCCTGGCGCACCAGGATCACGTCGCGGCCTTCACCTCCACGGCCCAGCTTCGCCGCCGTATCGGGGTCGAACACCGCGACGCCTGCCGCGGCCCCCGGCGACGCGGGTAGCCCGCGCGCCACCTCCAAGAACCGTACCTCGCGCAGCAGCGACGCTCGCTCTCTTTCGTCCAGCGAGCGCCACTCGTCGTTGCGTAGCGTGGCGACGACGCCGTCGCGTAGGAAGACCATCTCCGCCTGCGATTCCAGCGCCGGCGCGAGATCGGCGCCCGCTTTCGACAGCGACGCGGTCTCGACGCGAGGGTCGAGCTGCGGGTGGAGCAGCTCGTCGAGGCGGTGCGGGGCGACGCGCAGAATCGCCTCCTCTTTGCTGATCAGCCCTTCGTGGACCATATCGACGGCGGTGGTGACGGCGGCTCGCGTCGTCCGCTTGCCGACGCGGCATTGGAGGATGTAGAGCTTCCCCTGCTCGACGGTGAATTCGATGTCCATCGCGTCGCGGAAGTGCTGCTCCAGCTTTTCGGAGATGGCGGCGAACTCGTCGTAGAGGGAGGGCTCGCGCTCTTTGAGGGCGGCGATGGGTATCGGCGTGCGGATGCCGGCGACCACGTCCTCGCCCTGGGCGTTGACCAGGTACTCGCCCCAGATGGTGCGTTCGCCGGTGCCGGGGTCGCGGGTGAAGGCGACGCCGGAGCCTGAGTCCTCGCCCAGGTTGCCGAAGACCATCGCCTGGACGTTGACCGCCGTGCCCAGGTCGTCCGGGATCTTCTCGATCCGGCGGTAGTAGACCGCGCGCTCGTTGCCCCACGAGTTGAAGACTGCCTTGATCGCCAGATCGAGCTGTTGGAGCGGCTCGTCGGGGAACGGCGAGCCCGTCTCCTGCTTGACCAGCTCGCGAAAGCGCTCGGCCACCTCGCGCACCGCGTCGGCGGGCAGCTCCGCGTCGTCCTGCACGCCGGCCTGCGCCTTCGCCTCGTCGTAGATCGCGTCGAACTTGCGGCGGTCGATCTCGAGGACGATGTCGCCGAACATCATGATGAAGCGCCGCCAGGAATCGTAGCCGAAGCGCGCGTCTCCGGTGGCGGCGATCAGCCCTTCGAGCGTGGTGGGGTTGAGGCCGAGGTCGAGCACGGTGTCCATCATGCCCGGCATGGAGACCTTCGCGCCGGAGCGCACCGACAGCAGCAGCGGCCGCTCTGCGTCGCCGAAGCGCTTGCCGGTCTCCTCTTCGACGCGACGGAGGGCCGTTCGCACCTGGTCCATCAGGCCCTCGGGCAGCGCCTTCTCGCCCGCGAGGTAGGCGTTGCAGGCTTCGGTGGTGATGGTGAAGCCGGGGGGCACGCGCAGGCCGAGGTTGGTCATCTCGGCCAGGTTCGCGCCCTTGCCGCCCAGCAGGTCACGCTGGTCCTTGTCGCCCTCGGCGAAGAGGTAGACGTACTTGCGATCCGTCATCCGTGACTCCTCCGCGCCGCTCCGATGTGAGGAGCGGCAGCGAGGGCTATTATATCACGGGCCGGCTAGACGGGTGCCGATGCCTAAACTATCAGCCCGCTTGACAATCCTGGAGTGATAATATATCTTTCTAATCAGATATGATCACTTCGACGAGTCCCGCCATTGAGTACGATCTGGAGATAGACCTTGTCACTCGCTTCTTTCAGGTCCTCTCAGACCCCACCCGCGTTCGTATCATCGAGCTGCTGCTCGATGGAGAGCAGAACGTTACTGAGCTAGTGCACGGCCTGGGTGTGCCGCAGGCGCGGGTGAGCAGCCACCTCGCGTGCCTGCGTTGGTGCGGCTATATCGGCACCCGTCGAGAGGGCAAGTTCGTCTACTATCGCATCACCGATCCGCGCGTGTCGGAGCTCATGCGGCTCGCACGCACGATCTTGGCAGAGAACGCGGAAGCGGTTGCCTCTTGTCTGCGCCTGAACGAGGAGACCGCGTAAGAGCGGAGGTGAGATGCCCACCGACATTTCCAGGGATACAGTGCAAGAGCTAGTCGCTGAGGGAGCTCAGCTCATCGACGTGCGTCCCGACCAGGAGTTCCAGGAGGAGCACATCGCCGGGGCGATCAACCTCCCGCTCAAGACGCTCGACGCAACGACCGCGGGTCGCGCCCTGGAGCGGAGCCGGCCGGTCGTCGTCTACTGAGCGGACAACCAGTGAGACATGAGTCCACGGGCCGCGTGTCGGCTCGAAAGTCTAGGCTTCACACAGGTCTTCGACTACGTCACAGGGATGGCAGACTGGACGGCGAACGGGCTGCCGACCGAGGGGCAGCTCGCTGGGGTTCTTCGGGCAGGTGACGCGGTTCAGCGAGACGTGCCGACCTGCCGCCTGACCGAGCGTCTGGGTGACGTTGTGGAGCGTGTCAAGGCAGCGGGCCAGAACGTGTGCATTGTGACCAGTGAGGAGGGCGTCGTGATTGGCCGTCTCAGGGGGGCTGCCTTCAACGCCGACCCCGACGCCTCCATCGAGTCGGTCATGGAGATCGGCCCGACGACGACCCGGCCAGATGACGCGCTCCGAGAGTTGACGGAACATATGGGAGCGAGGAAAGTAGGCAGCATGCTGGTGACCACATCCACGGGCCGGCTCCTTGGCATCTTGTACCGCAAGGACGCGGAGGAGAAGCTCAGAAAGATGAATTCGGAATAATGAGAATACCTGTAGTAATCGTGGGGCTGGGGCTCTGCATCCCCTGCTTTGTTCCCGTGCTGCTGACGGCACCTGCGTGTGTCGGATTCGGTGCGCAGTGGCGATGGGCCCCAATCCCTGGAGCGGTTTGAGGCCAGTATCAACAGGTACTCAAAGGAAAGGCCACCGCGACACTGGACAATGCTGAATGAAAGGATTGATTCTTGATGGCTGAGAAATGTGAGTGTCCCCCCGAAGCTGGTACCGCAGTCTGCGAGCCTGCCACCGCAGAACCGAGCATGGCGTGCCCGGGCTGCGCGCGACCGGGGAAAGCGGTCGACTCATTAACCCTCAAGGCGCTGCTCGCGCACTCGTTGACCGAATTGCGCGCGGTGGAATACCGCTTCTGTCGCACGCCAGAGTGTCCCACCGTGTATTACAGCGCGGACGGCGAGCAGCAGTTCTTGGAGCGTGACATCCGGGAGCACGTCCACAACAAGCATCCGGATGACGATAGCGTGTTCGTCTGCTATTGTTTCCGGCACACCCCAGAGAGCATCAAGAAAGAGCTCGCCAAAACAGGCCGCAGCACCGTAGTAGCGGCGATTACCGCCGGAATCCAGGCCGGACAGTGCGCCTGTGACGTACGCAATCCGCAGGGCAGCTGCTGCCTTGGGAACGTACGCGCTGTGATTAATAGGGCCGAGAGGGTGGGTTCCGTATCAACACAGTCCATGTCTTCCCCACAATGAGCTCGGAGATCAAGCCTGCGGCGCAGTCGTTCGTCTGCGATACCCGCGTGATGAGCGGTTGCGCGGAATGAGGAGGTACACATGAGGCGATCTAGAGTGCTTGCCGGGATCATCCCGCTGGCAATCTGCATTCCGTGTCTCATTCCGGTGCTGCTGGCTGCAGGCATCGGGGCAGGCGCCTTCTCGGCGTTCGGCGCGTGGTTCACGGACAATAGCTTTGTGCTGGCAGCGGGCACCATAGTCGCTGTGGCCTTCGTGGCGGCGGCCGGTTTCATCTACGTCCGGCGGGAAAACGCGGCTGCGTGTGAGGTGGATGAAGCTGGGTCTGGGAGCCTCACGCCCAAAGCACGGCTCAGCGAGTCAGACCGTTGATGAGATGAGCAATAAAAGCGAGCGCAAGCGCAGGCGTCAGGAGCGTAGGCTCCAGGAGATGTCCGCCGGACAGCGGGCGGCGCGAACGGTCAGAGGTTATTTTAGCCTTCGCCGCCTCGCCGTCCTCGGCATCGCTGCGGCGGCCATCGCCGGGGCGGTCTTCCTCGTCCAGGTGCTGGGCGGTGGCGCCGAACCCGGCAAGATCATCGACGCCGTGCGCAACGAGCGGACGCGGGGGCTGGGCGTGAGCGCTGCGGTGGGCCAGCTTGCGCCGAACTTCGAGGGGCAGGACCTGGACGGCAACCTGGTGCGCCTCTCTGACTTCCAGGGCCAGCCGGTCATCCTCAACTTCTGGGCGACCTGGTGTACTAGCTGCGAGGCTGAGATCCCCGCGCTGGAGCGAGTGTTCCAGGAGCGGGAGGGCGAGGGGCTGGTAGTCCTCGGCGTCGATTGGGGAGAAGGGCGGGTAGGAGCGGCCCGTGGCTTCCTGGACCGCCTTGGCGCGACCTACGTGAGCGTCATGGACCCTTCCGGTAAGATAGGCGATACGTATCGGGTGCGCGGCCTGCCGGTGACGCTGGCGATCGACAAGGACGGGGTCATCCGAGAGTTGGTGGGTGGTGAGCTCACCTACCGCGCCTTCGACCGATTCGCTCAGCTCGCCCTGGGCCAGGTCGAAGAAGTGGGCGATGACATCGGCCCGGTGGGGGACATCACCACGCAGGACGACTCAGGAGGCTAGGGCCTCCTCACTCCGCGTCCTTGCCGCAGTAGTTGCACCACTCGCGATTGCGCCACTTCTCCCAGCGGTGGACACCCCGCTGGCCGATGTGCAGGTTCGCGATGTCGCGGAAGAAGCGGAGGATGGCACCCATAGCACGTCGCGATCAGGCGAAGGCGGAGACGACCTCGTCGGAGATGCGGCGGTAGATGTCGAAGTTGTAGGGCGCGCGGCTCATCATCACGATGTAGCTTACGCCCGCGTCGGCGTAGCGGCCGATGAGGTCCCTGAGGTGCGCCCCGTCACCGATAAGAATCGTCTCGAGGACCTCCTTGTCGGGCGGGCCGCCCGCGCCGGCAAACCTCGCGCGCATCTGCTGGGCCCGCTCCGGGTCGTCGATCAGGAGCACCGGGCCGTGGAAGCTCTTCTCGATCTCGTTCGGGTCGCGGCCGATGTCGGCGCAGTGCTGCTCCAGGACGGCGATCTTTCGCTTCACCATGTCCAGCGAGCCCATGACGTTGATCGCGTCGGCGTAGCGGGCGGCGGTGCGCAGGGTGCGCTTCTCGCCCCCGCCGCCGATGAAGATCGGCGGGTTCGGCTTCTGCACGCAGGGCGGCGAGAACGGCGCCTGCCGTAGCTGATAGTACTTCCCTTCGAAATCGACCGGCCCCTCCGCCTGAAAGAGGAGGCGGATGAGCTGCACCGCCTCCTCGAGCCGGTCCGAGCGCTCCTTGACCGATGGGAAGGGGATGCCATAGAACTGGTGCTCCGGCTGATGCCAGCCAGCGCCGATGCCGAACTCCAGGCGGCCGTTCGAGATGTGATCGACGGTGGCGGCCATCTTCGCCAACACCGAGGGGTGTCGATAGGTGACGCCGGTGACGAGACAGCCGAGGCGCAGCCGCTCGGTGGCCTGGGCGGCGGCGGCCAGCGTGGTCCAGCCCTCCAGGCAGGAGCCGCTCGGGTCTTGGCCGGGCATCGGCGGGACGAAGTGATCCATCGTCCAGACGCTGTTGAAGGCGGTCTCTTGTTCGAGGAAGCGCCAGAAGTCGAGGAGCTGCGACCACTCGACGTTCTCCTGGCTGGTCTGGATGCCGAAGCGAACCTTGTGCGCCATTGGCTGTTCCTCCTTGCTAACTTCCCCGCGGGCCGGGCTTCAGCCCGACAGTCTAAAGCCTGTCCCGCAAGTCTTACGGGGCGGCCCTCTTTCTACTTACGACAGCTGGCCACCTACGACATCTGGCGCGTCCAGGCGGACAGGTCGAAGTAATCACGCCAGGCGGCGATCTTGCCGTCGCGAATCTCGAAGATGCCCATGATCGGCAGCTCGACGGTGTTCTTCTCGCCGATGAAGCGATCGATCCGTTCGGTGAGCACGACGTCGCCCGACGCGACGATGTGGGTAATCTCCCAATCGCCGCGCTCGAACGGGGCGACGAACTGCTCGATCAAGCCGCGGATCGCGTCCTTTCCCTGGATCGGCTGGACGGGCATGTTGTGGTAGACGGCGTCGTCGGCGAAGAAATCGAGGATCTTCGGCACGTCGAGCGCCGCCCAGGTGGCGCAGAAGCGGCGGATGAGGTCGATGTTGTCGGATTCAGACATAGTGTTCGCTCCTCCTCTTGTCGATAGGGCCGGGGCCTCCGTCCCTACTGCCAGCCCTTGCGGGCGCCGGCGACCATCTCCAGCGGGCCCGCTGGCCAGTTGAAGCCGAAGCGCATCGCCTTGTTGATGTCCTCTACGGAGGCGATCTCTTCCTCCATCACCTTGCGCGCCTCCGCTACGGCGGCGAAGTAGATGCGGTTGGCGACGAAGCCGTACTTATCGGGGGCGTCCTTCACCCGCACG
>JACZTE010000305.1 GCA_022573935.1 Chloroflexota bacterium | reverse complement strand
CCGACTCCCGTAGCTGCCAATCGAAGCGGCCGGCACAGACCCGCAGCAGCTCCGCCAGGTCGACGGGCTCGTGCTGCATCACCGCCTGGCCGGACTCCAATCGAGAGAGCTCGATCAGGTCCTCCACCAGCCGGCGCATCCGCTGCGCCTCCTCGTTAATGATACGGCCGGCCTGCCGGTACTCCTCCGGCGAAGAGACAGTCCCCTCCTCCAGCGCCTGTGAGAAGCCTTGGATGGAGGTGAGCGGGGTCTTCAGCTCGTGCGAGACGTTGGCCAGCAGATCGCGCATCATCCGATGCGAGCCGCTGACCTGCCGGGTCATGTCGTTGAACGCCTGCGCCAGCCGCCCCACCTCATCTTCGCCGCTCAGATCGAGCTCCTGGTCGTAATGGCCCCGCGCCATCTCCTGCGCGGCCCGCGTGATGCGGCCCAGCGGCCGCGAGATTGAGCGGGAGATGACGACCGCCACGACGACGGAAGCTGCCAGGGCGATGCCGCCGGCGATGGCGAGCTGCGGCAGGATGTCCCACCAGGCCGAGGCGATCTCGCCCTCCGGCACCGCCACCAGCGGCCGCGCGCTTGGCCCAGGCACGATGCGCTCCGCGCCCGCCGACGCCAGCAGATCCGCGAGGACGTCCGGCGGGAGCGAGGAGGTATCCGTGCCGTAGATCACCGTCATCAGCGCTAGCAGGCGGTTCGTGGAGAGACGCAGGCTCTCCTGGGCCGGAGCGAAGAGCAGCAGATCCTCGCTGCCAGCGTCGTAGCTCACCATCCGGAACTCGGAGCTGCCACGTCTCGTGACCTGTACGCCGAGGCCCTGGAAGGCGTCGATAGTGCGGCCGACCAGGCTCGATTCGGTGTCGAAGATCACCTGATCTTGCTCGTCCAGGAGCAGGACGCGCACGTCGAAGCTCTCGGCATAGTCGCGAAGGACGGCCTGGATCTCGCCGCGGCCAAGGCTGCGCTGCTCCAGCAGCGCCACCGCCAGGGTGATCGGCTCCGCCAGGCGGCCTACCCGCTCCTCGGCCGCCTCCCGCTGCTGGGCGCGCAGCAGGAACAGCGTGCCAACCGCCGAGAGCGCCAGCGAGAGGAGAATGACGAACGCGAAGGCGAGCAGCAGCCGGGAGCTAAGACTCCGCAGCATCGCCGGTCACCACCAGTTTGTAACCCACGCCCCACACCGTCTCGATCTTGACGCCTTTCGCCTTGCCCAGCTTCTCTCGCAGCCAGGCGACGTGCACGTCGATGGTGCGCGTATCGCCGAAGTAGTCGGTGCCCCAGACCAGTTGGAGCAGACGCTCCCGGTCCAACACAACACCTTGGTGGCGCAGGAACGCCGTCAGCAAGTCGAACTCCTTGGCCCGCAGCGTTACCGCCTTGCCCTGGACGGTCACCTCGCGGCTGGCCGTGTCGAGCCGCAGGTTGCCGGCCTCCAGCACGGCCTGGCTGGGCGCCTCTTGGCTTGCCCTGCGGAGCACCGCCTTCACCCGCGCGACCAGCTCGCGAGGGTTGAACGGCTTCGTCACGTAATCGTCAGCGCCCAGCTCCAGGCCGACGATGCGATCGATGTCGTCGTCGCGAGCGGTGAGGAGGATGATGGGCACGTTGCTGGTCTTGCGTAGCTCCCTGCAGACCTCGAGGCCGTCCGGCTCCGGCATCATGATGTCCAGCACGATCAGATCCGGCCGCAGGGTTCGCGCCTTCTCCAGCGCCTGAGCGCCGTCGTAGGCAGCCTCCACCCGGAACCCTTCCTTGTTTAGGTAGAGCCGAGCTAGCTGGACGATGTTCTTCTCGTCATCGACGACGAGGATGGTGGCGGCCATGAGCCGTTCGCCTCCCCGGCCTCTGCAAAAGACCGTACCTTACTATAACGCGAGGGCCATGGCAGCAATACCGTTTCGCGAGGACGAACCGCCCGCACTCACGTCCTCCGCCTATCACGCCGCGCGTCTATCGACGCACTCGAGCGGTTCGCCCTCGGCTGCTATCATCCTACAGCGACACTAACTTGACGATAACGAATTGTTAAAAACCTGCTAACTCTTGCA
>JACZTE010000304.1 GCA_022573935.1 Chloroflexota bacterium | reverse complement strand
AAATCGAGCGAATGGTTGTTGCCCAGGTTCCCGACATCGACGCCGGCGGCGGCCATCGTTTGCGCCGCTGACGGCGGAGCGATGAAGACGAACAGCTTCTCCTCGGGCGTGCCGCCGGTGGCGATGACCATCTCCACATTCACCGCGACGAGCTCTGCGCTGTTGAAGGACGGCACGATGCCGGCGAAGGGGTCGCGGTTCTCGGCTTCGCTGCGGTCCATGAGCACGTCGCCGCCGGCCAGGAGCCGCCACTTCGGCAGCGGCGTAGGCGTGGGGATCGCCGTCGGCGTGGGCGGGGGCGGCGACACGATCGCCAATATTTCGCTCGCGTCGCCGTCATCGCCTAAGGCCATCGACAATCCCCACGCTCCCAGACCGGCGAGCAGCAAGACTGCAACGGCGAGGATGGCGATCGGCGCGGTGCGGCGTCGCTTCGGCGCGAACTCTTGGGCGCGAAGCTGCTCCGTCAACGCGGACGGCTCCGCAGGTTCGGGTGGCTCGACCGGCGCGGGCGGTTCCGCAGGTTCGAGCGGCTCTGCCGACGCGGACGGCTCTGCCTTAGCGAGCAGCTCCGCCAACGCGGGGGGCTGTGCGGACGTGCGGGGCTCCGCCGGCCGGCGGCGAGGCCGCGTAATCAGCGCTACCAGCAGCGCGAACGCCAACAGCAACAGTGTGCGCGGCCTCATCGCGTCATGCTTTCCACGTGCGCAAGGGCGACCAGATAGCCGCCCTCTCTCCGCTGGAACTTGAAGAAAAAGTACCCCGGCGACGGCCTATTTTCCCCAAGGGTTGCCCCTCCAGTATCGTCAGCGCTGAGACGTTTCACTTCCGTGTTCGGGATGGGAACGGGTGGGTCCATCTCGCTCTAGTCACCGAGGTGCCCTTACGGTAGCAGAGAGCGTAGCCACGAACAAGCGATCCGCTGCGGCTACGCATGCGCCCCGGTATCTCCTGAGAATCGCCGTCGGCCATCTCGCCGTCTACGCCTCCTTCTCCGCCGCCCAGAGCACGGCGCAACGCGGCGGCACGTCGACGGCAGCGCCGGGGCGAAGCGCCAGCGCCGCCAGGTCGCTGCCCGGCCCGGCGAAGCGCGCCTCGGCCGTCGAGAGGAGCGGCCGCCAGGCCAGGGCCGACTCGCCCAACCAGGCCTGCTCGCTCGCGTCGAAGCGCGCCGCCTCGCCGAAGTTCACCAGCAGCAGCAGCCGGTGGCCTGCCTCATCCCAGCGCTCCAGCGCCAGCAGCTCCGGCGACAGCGCTTCCGCCCGCAAGCGCGAGCGGTCCTGTCGCTGGAGGACGGGGTCTTCCCGTCGCAGCCGCAGCAGCTCATGGAAAAGGCGAAGGATGCCGTCGTGGGGCGGCCGCTCCCGTTGGCTGAGATCGAGCTTCGACCGAAGGTATGTCTCCTCGTCCTGGGGATCGGAGACATGCTGCTGCGGATCTCGATCTGCCCAGAAGTCCTTGAACTCGAGGCGACGGCCCGCCGCCACCTGCTCGCCCAGCTCGCCCTGGTGGTCTGTGAAGAAGAGGAACGGCGTCGACGCGGCGAACTCGTCGCCCATGAACAGGAGCGGCGTGCCGGGCGACAGCAGGAGCAGCGCGCAGGCCGCCTTGTATCGCTCCAGATCGATTAGCTGCGCCAGCCGCTCTCCGGCCGGCCGGTTCCCCACCTGATCGTGATTCTGGAGGCAGTAGACGAGCCGTCGCGCGGGCACGTCCGATGCGTCGCTTCCAGGCGGCGCTTCGTGGTAGAGCGTGCCGGTTCGTAGCAGGCGGGCGATCTCCTCCGTTGTGCCCTGGTAGCGGCTAAGGTAGCCCGGGTTCTTGCCGGTGAGCAGCACGTGGGCCGAGTGGTGGAAGTCGTCCAGCCAGAGGCCGTCGAGACCGTAGCCGCCGGCGTCATGGGGCAGGACGGTGCGCAGGTCGTTCCGCTCGTGCTCAGCGATGAGCAGCGGCCGCCGCCCCGCCGGGCCCCGTTCGCGAACCGCCTCGCCCAACTCCTGCAGGATGTGTAGCGGGCCCTCGTCATAGATCTGATGCGTGGCATCCAGG
>JACZTE010000303.1 GCA_022573935.1 Chloroflexota bacterium | reverse complement strand
GGGAGCATGTTTCTGGGCAGCGAGGGCGCGAACCTGCAGCCGATCCAGACGCGGGGCATGGCGCCGGCCCCGGACGAAGGGCGGATGCTGTGGCTGATGGTGGCAGCGGGCGTCGGCATCCCGCACACGATCCTGGCGGGCGACGCCGATGTGGGGAACCTCGCCACGGCCAAGACGCTCGACCGGCCCACCGAGCTGAAGATGCGGGCGCGGCAGATGCTCTGGTCGTCGGTCTTCGCCAACCTGTCCGACTACGTGCTGATGCAGGCCGTGCTGACGGCCAGCGGTCCGCTGCGCGGGCTCGGCAACATGGTCAGCGATGCTCAGGATAACAGCCGCATGGTGGTGTGGGGTCAGGACGTGAACCCGCATCTCGACGTCGACTGGCCGGAGATTCTGGAGCGCGACACCGCCGCGATGGTGGAGGCCATCGTCAAGGCGGCGACGCTGGACGGCAAGCCGCTGGCAGAGCTGTTCGATACGCCGACCGTGGCGCGGATGCTGCTACGTGCTCTGGGCGAGGATGAGATCGATGAGATTCTGGCCCAGCAGGACGTGAACGCGAACGAGACTGAGGCCAACTTCGGCAAGGCGCTACAGGACCTGCGGCAGATGGCGGAGGCAGGGCGGAACGGAGGCTCGCCATGAGGCTGCCTACATTCCTGGCGAGGCTTTGGTCAAAGCTAACCGGCTCGATGTCCGGCTACGTGTACGAGCCTACGCCGGAAGAGGAGAAGGCGATGCAAGAGGCGGCGGAGTCAACGCTGGTAGATGGCCCAGAGATCACGCTCACCGGCGAGTTCGACGTCAACGATAGAGAGGAAGGAGGCTCGGCATGAGCGGAGTAGCGCTCGGCCTAATTATTCTCGCCGCTGTCCTTATTGTGGGTGGCCTCAGCGTTGCCCTAGTAGGCATTACTCGCACCTTGCGGCGGCGCTGGCGGTGGTGAACGCTGCTCCTCAGCTCGCCGTCCTCGACCATCTGATCGAAGCCTTCACCGCCCGCCGGAAGCGGCGCGCACTCGCGTCCATCGAACGGAAACTCGAGCTGGCGATGCAGGTGGCCTTCCGCAAGCAGGGCCGGGCCTTCCTCGCCGCGCTGAACCATCGGGCGGGCGTGCTGGCCGGCAGGCTGCGTGAGTCGCCGGGCGACGTGCTGCCGCCGGACTGGGCGGCCATCTTTGCTATCATCGCCAGCGATCCGAGACTCTTCATTCTGCCCTTGCAGGAAGCGATAACGGAAGCGCTGCTGATAGGCGGCAGACATGCCACGGCGGATCTCGCTGTCGACGTTGCGTTCGACCTGAGCAACCCGCGCGCCGCGGCCTACCTGGAGGCGCACGCGGCGGAGACTGTCGCGGGGATCAATGCGATATCGCGGGCGGAGATACAGCAGATCATCGCGGCCGGGGTTCGGAACGGAGAGAGCTACGACCAGATCGCCAGGACGATCCGTGAACGATTCGAGGATTTCGCTACCCCTGCACCACAGCAGCACATCAGGAGCCGGGCGCATCTGGTGGCGGTGACTGAGACTGGCGACGCTTACGAGCAGGCCAACAGGTCGGTCGCCGACCAGCTCCAGGCGGCGGGGCTGCAGATGGAGAAGTCGTGGCTCACCGTGAGCGACGGGCGCGTGGACCCGGACTGCGAGAGCAACGAGGGCGCGGGCTGGATACCGCTCGCCGCTACGTTCCCCGCCGGCGCCGAGCAGCCGCCCCAGCATCCAGCGTGCCGCTGCGTAAGCTTGCAGCGTCGCGTGCCGAACACGGTGGGGGCGGCGGCGTGATGCGTGGGCTGTGGTGGCTTAGGCGCTGGCGCGCGCGGCGGATTATGCGCTGGGCGGTGCGGTTTCGGCGTGACATGACAGCCAACCAACGTATCTTTGTTCAGGCAACAGAGACTTTTGGGCGGAGAACCAGACTTCACGCGCTGATTCAACACCCTGATTTAGATTTACTGTTTGAGTTCTACGATGCTCCGTCGCGTTGACCCTGAGGTCGCACCACGGCCGGATGCAGTGAAACTCACCTTGGCCGAAGAGGTTGAGCCGTTCGGCTA
>JACZTE010000019.1 GCA_022573935.1 Chloroflexota bacterium | reverse complement strand
ACGCTCGACGAGGCGGGGCTGCGCCGGTTGCTCGCCCGGGTGGAGGTGGAGTTAGACGCCCTGGAGGCGCAGAACAGCACCGAGAACGAACCTCCTTCGCCCCGTCTGCCGGAGGAACTCACGGACAGGCGCTCTATACATACCTTCAGCATGAACGACGGACGCTGGTGACGGTGGTCCCCAGGACGAGGGCGAGCCTACCGAGCGGAACGCTCGGAGGGATCCTGAGCACCAAACAGACGCGGCTAGGCCGTAACGGGCTAGCCAAACTGATTCGAAGGCATGGGCTCAGGTAGTCTCAGGCGAAGGCGAATTCCTTGTCGACCGTCACCACCTGCGCTTTGGAGAGGACTTCTGTCGGGATGGTCGGATGCACAGCTTCTGGGTAGTCTGTGTACATCTTGATCTTGTGTTCTCTGAGGAAGCGCGCTCGCTCTCCAACGTCTTCCAGCGTGTTTAAGTGGAGCAGGATCGCCTCTCGCAATCGTTTCTCTGCCTGGTTCAAATTGCGGCCGAACGCCGTCGTCCCGAGCTCTTGGCATTTGGCCGTGACCGACTTGCCTTCTCGCTGGAAGGTACAGGTAAGCACCACGAAATGGGCTTGCTTGTTACGAGGGCCAGCCATCGCGATTACTCCTGTTCCGCCAAGAATCGTTTGGACTAATCAGGCGTACATACAGCATAACCTAGACAGGAGCATCTTGCTACTCTTCTCGCCAGCCGGTAGTAGGCCAGTTTGCAACTCTTGAATATCGTAGTCGAGCCTTTCCAGGCTCGGCGGCGGCGAGGCTAGAAAGCCTCGCCTACGGAGAAGCACGCGGCGTATTCAAACTGACCCACTACCACACCGCGCTCCAGCCTTGCGCGCCTTGCGACTCTGCGGCATAGTAGGGACGCTGTTGGCATCACGAGCTAGACACGGGGGGCAAGCTATCGACGGGCGAGATCTAAAGAGCAAGGCGGTAATCTCCGGCCTCGGCCTGACCGAGATGGGCCGCATCTATGGCCACAGCGGCGGCTGGTTCGCCGCCGAGGCGATCCGTCTGGCGCTCGACGACGCTGGCCTCGAGAAGACGGACATCGACGGCCTGTTGGTGAACCAGGGGATGACGCCGCTGCCGGGCATGGGCGGCGTCGATCTGCAGAACCAACTCGGCCTCACCAACCTGCGCCTCCTCTCCAGCATGAACGTGGGCGGCGCGACGGCGGGCATCATGGTGCAGTACGCCGCCCTCGCGGTCAGCCACGGCATGGCGAACCATGTGCTCTGCGTCTTCGCCGATGCTCCCCTGCGCGAGGGGCGCGGCGGCGGCGCGGCCTACGGCGGCGGCCAGCAGGCCCAGCCACGCGGCATGCGAGGGCTCTACACCGCCTTCGGCATGTTCGGCGTGAACGCACGCTACGCCATGGCGGCCAGCCGCCACATGGGCCTGTACGGCACGACGAACGATCATTTCGGCGCCATCGCCGTCGCGCAGCGCGGGTGGGCGGCGATGAACCCGCTCGCCCAGCAGCGAGAGGCGATGACGCTCGAGGACTACCGCGCCTCGCGCTGGGTGGCGGAGCCGCTGCACCTGTTCGACTGCTGCCTCGTCTCCAACGGCGGCGTCGCGGTCATCGTCTCCTCGGCGGAAGGGGCTACGGATCGCAAGCAGCCGCCGGTCTACATCTGGGGCATGGGTCAGGGCCACCCGGGCGACCTGAATCGCGCGGGCTGGGATATCGAGACGCAGACCGGCGCGCCGCTCTCCAAGGAGCGCGCGTTTAGCATGGCGGGCATCGACATCGACGACATCGATGTCTGCCAGCTCTACGATTGCTACACCTACACGGTGTTGGTGACGCTGGAGGACTACGGCTTCTGTGCCAAAGGCGAAGGCGGCCCGTTCGTCGCCGATGGCAAGCTCGGGCCGGGCGGCTCGCTGCCGACGAACACCGGCGGCGGCCAGCTCTCCGGCTACTACATGTGGGGGATGACGCCGCTGGCCGAAGGCGTGATCCAGGCGCGGGGCCAGGGCGGCGACCGGCAGGTCTCGAAGCACGACGTGGTGCTGGTCAGCGGCAACGGTGGCATCCTCGATCACCATTGCACGCTGGTGCTGAGCCCGCATCTGGCGTGAGGGCGCAGCTATTCAGACTGGGGAGTAAAACCATGGATGCGATACAGATGTTCCTCAACGATCACTCTCGCACGCACTCAGCCTCTGTGGGGAACCCGGAAGGCGGGTTCTCGATCTCAGACTTCGTGCTGAGCGGCCTGGATGACGGCCAGCTGCGCCTTCGACCAGGCGAAGGACTGAACTCGCTCGCTTGGCTGTTCTGGCACATGGCTCGCACTGAGGATATGGGTGTGAACCTGATCATCGCGGGACGGCCGCAAGTGCTTGAAGAAGACGATTGGGCTCAGCGCCTCGACATCTCGCGCCGCGATATGGGCGCAGGGATGGCGGATGAGGAGGTTACCGATTTTGGTGAGACCGTGGACATCGCCGCACTCCACGAATATCGGTCTGCAGTCGGGAGAAGAACGCGGGAGATCGTCGGCGGCATGCGATCGGAAGAGCTGGCTGAGACGATCGATTCCTCGCGGATACAGCAAGCTCTTTCCACGGGCGCGATTGGAGAGAACGCAGGTTGGATTGAGGGGGCGTTCGCAGGCAAAACGAAGGCGCTCGTACTCGGTCATCTTGCGTCAGGACACAGCTTTATGCACTTGGGCGAGGCTTGGTGCCTGAGGAGCATGGCCGGACTGAGGTTGCCACTCTAGTGTCTGACCGAGACTACGACCTACCGATACCCGTCGCCGATGAGGCGTCGGAGCCGTTCTACGCCGGGGCGAAGGAAGGACGGCTGATGCTGCTGCGCTGTAGCCAGTGCGGCCGCTACCGGCTGCCGGGCCGTGGCCGCTGCGTCGACTGCTGGTCGGAGCAGTCGGAGTGGGCGCAGGCATCGGGCCGCGGGAAGCTGTACAGCTTCGGCATCATGCATCAGAAGTACCACCCCGCGTTCGCCGAGGTGACGCCGTACAACTACGCTCTCGTCGAGCTGGAGGAGGGGCCGCGGCTGATCACGAACATCGTCGACTGCCCCAACGAGGAGCTACGCACCGACATGCCTGTCGAGGCCGTCTTCGACGCGGTGAGCGAGGAGACGACGCTGATCCGCTTCCGGCCACAGGGCTAAATCCTGTCCCACAGGTAGTTTTCGTGGCGCATGACTGACGTTGTAGGGGCCGAGCTTTAGCTCGGCCCAGGACAGAGCTGAAGCTTTGTCCCTACGAGGTGGTTCCCGTGGCGCATAGCTGGTGACCTGGAGGCCATTTACTTCAGCAGCTTCTCTAGCGCCGTGCGCACGGCCAGCGCCGCGTCCACCACTTCGTCCTGATTGGACTGCACGCCCAGCAGGTTGAAGTGGTCGCAGCCCGCCTCAACGTATGGCACCAAGAACTCGGCGATCTCCTCCGGCCGGCCGTACGGGGAGTAGCGCTCGAAGCGCTCGAACGGGATCTTGTAGAAGCCCTGCATGCGCTTGGCCAGCCGCCGCCGCGCCTCGTCGCGGTCGTCGTCCAGGCCATACCAAACCTGGAGGCCGAGGCCGATGCGGGCGTCTTCGCGGCCCTCCTCTTTCGCCCATTCGTCGATCTTCTCGCGCGCCTCCGCCATGCGCCGGGCCGAGACCCAGATCGCCGTCCAGGCGTCGCCGTAGCGGGCGGTGCGCCGGAGGGCGGCGTCGGAGCGGCCGCCGATGGAGATCGGGATGCCCTCCTCGCGGAAGGGCTTCGGCTGCATGCGCACCTTGTCTAGCTGGAAGTACTTGCCCTCGAACGTCGTCTCCTCCTGCGTCCAGAGCGAGCGGAGGATATGGAGCGCCTCGTCCGTGCGGCGGGCGCGCGTCTTCGGGTCGATACCGCAGGCCCACCACTCGTTCGGGTCCTCGCCGCCGATGCCGACGCCGAGGACGAGACGCCCGCCGGCGAGCTGGTCGAGCATGGCGCACTGGAGGGCGACGGGCGTGGGGTGTCGCAGCGCGAGGAGGTAGACGCTGGTCATCAACTGCACGCGCTCGGTGACGGTGGCGACGGCGGCGAGGTTGATCAGGGCGTCGTTGCCGGTGCCGTAGAAGGTGACGTGGTCGCCGGCGAAGAGGCCGTCGATGCCGGCCGCTTCGGTCTTGCGGGCCGCTTCGAGCACCTCTTCGGGGGAGATGCCGGCGCGCGTGTTCCAGGCGCCCGTGGGGACAGAGATGGTGGGGAGTCGCATGTGCTACTTCGCTCCAGACTCTTGCTTCGGGCCGATCACGCCTTCGCTGCGGAGGGCGTCGATCTCCTCCCGGCTGTGGCCCGCCTCGATCAGGACCTCTTCGGTGTGCTGGCCCAGCTCCGGCGCCAGGCTGCGAATGTTCACGGGGGTCTTGCTGAGCTGTACCGGCGTCGCCACCATGCGCACCGGCGGGCCATCGGGCCGCTCCACCTCGACGATGTAGCCGTTGGCGATCACTTGCGGGTCGTGCGAGAGCTCTTCGTAGTCCTGGACGCGGGCGCAGAAGACGCCCCGTTCGCTCAGCCGGCGCAGCCACTCGTCGGCCGGGCGTTGGGCGAACGCCTCCTCCAGGATGGCGGTGAGCTCTGTGCGGTGGTCGCCCAGCCGCGCGCTACGGCTGGCGAACCGTTCATCGTGTTCGAGCTCGGGTTGGCCGATCGCCTCGCAGATCTCCGGCCAGCGACGGTCCTGGAGCATGCCGAGGGCCAGGTAGCGGCCGTCGCTTCCGCGGTAGATGTTCCAGAAAGGCGAGAAGCCCACGACGCCTCCTCGTGCGGGCAGGTCGCCGGAGAAGAGGTAGCTGGTGATGTTGAAGGACTGGAGCGCCATGGAGCTTCCCAACAGCGAGACGTCGACCTCCTGCCCCTGGCCGGTCTGCTCTCGATGCAGCAGCGCAGCCAGGATGCCGAAGGCGGCCATCATGCCGCCCACCTGGTCGGCGATGGGCGCGCCGACGCTCGTCGGGGGGCCGTCGCGGTCGCCGGTGACGGCCATCAGGCCGCTCCGCGCCTGGCCGAGGATATCGAACGACCCGGCCTGCGCGTCGGGGCCCTCGCGGCCGTAGCCGGAGGCGCGCGCGAAGATGATGCGCGGGTTCGCCTCGGAGAGCTCCCGGTAGCCGATGCCGAGGCGCTCGGCGACGCCGGGCCGGAAGTTCGTCAGGAAGACGTCCGCGTCGCGGGCCAGGCGAAGGAGCACGTCGCGGCCCTTGGGGTGCTTGAGGTCCAGAGCCAGCGAGCGCTTTCCTCGGTTGAGCGCCTCGAAATAGCCGCTGAGGCCGAGCTTCGGGAGGAGGAGCAGCTTGCGCCCCGGATCGCCCGTGGTAGGCTCCTCGATCTTGATCACATCGGCGCCCAGATCGGCCAGCATGACAGAGGCGGAGGTGCCCTGCTGCCAGATCGTCATATCGAGCACGCGGATATGTTCCAGGGCGCCGGACATGGTGGGTCTCCTCAGTGTGCTCCCTTATAGCAGATACTCTTACTTCACTGATTTGAAATATGAGAGTTTTCGACCGCCAGTTGTTTCAGTGCATTGATGTGTTGATGAAATAAGATGCTCTCAGGTAGGGTCGTCGTGAGTAATTCCATATTCTCAGATGTCTTCAAGTATGTGTTGCTTAAGCCCGTCAAGTGTACCGTCATTTGGATGTTTATGGCCGCTTATTTGAACATTCTGGCTATCTATGAAATAATAGACACGATAAGTGCTCCATATTTCACTGGAGAGTAAATAGGTCCAGTGTTGAGATGTCGAGGTAGCTCTGATGACTTCAGCGAATCCTGGCTCCACTAGGGCGGGACATTTTGTCCGACAGCCTGCAGGATTCACGGCCTTCGTTCCGGCGCCGTTACCACCTAGTCCCCCACTGATACTTGATGACATAATGCTCGCGCTCCTATCTGATGCCGGCATGGCATTAGGAAGGTTGGACGGAGTGACGGAGACACTTCCGAATCCGTCGTTGTTCGTCGCAATGTATGTCCGGCGTGAGGCGGTTCTTAGCTCACAAATCGAGGGAACGGAGAGCACCCTTGAAGATATTCTTGAGTACGAACTGGACGCAAAGGGCCGTGAGCTACCGCGAGACATTGAAGAGGTTGTGAACTACGTGTCTGCAATGAGCTACGGTATTGACCGCCTGGACACCCTTCCATTGTCCTTGCGCCTGATTCGGGAGATACATGCGGAGCTTCTTAGAGACGTTCGCGGAAGTGATCGGAGGCCCGGAGAGTTCCGCTCCTCGCAGAATTGGATTGGTCCTCCTGGCGCAACGATAGCTCAGGCGACCTTCGTACCTCCTACAGTGGAGGACATGAAGGATGCGCTAGACAAATTTGAAAAATTCATGCACAACGAGTCGCAGCTACCGCTGCTACTACATGTCGGGCTTGCACACGCTCAGTTTGAAACAATTCATCCTTTTCTGGACGGAAATGGTCGTGTTGGCCGGCTCCTAATAACATTTCTTTTGTATCACCGAAATGCCCTCCGAAAACCATTACTCTACTTGAGTCACTACTTTAGGAGCAAACGCGCCGAATACTACGATCGCCTAACCGCAATTCGTAAGGAAGGGCATTGGGAGGGATGGCTAAAATTCTTCCTTGGCGGAGTTCTTGAGACGGCACGCGAAGCGGTTGAGACGGCTCGTGCGATCGTGCTATTGCGTGCCGAACATGAGATGCTGTTGCGGGACAACGGGGTTGGTATCACGGGCTTGAACCTTCTCAATCTCCTCTTTGATTCTCCGCTGGTTACTGTAGCCCGCGTGTCAGAGAGGCTCGAGATTTCGTATGGGACGGCCAACTCGCTTATTGGCCAATTCGCTGATTTTGGAATGCTGCAGGAGACCACTGGCCAAAAGAGAAACCGACGTTTTAGCTATGGGCAATACCTGGCCCTCTTTGAGGATGACGAAACACCGGTCGTGCAAGAGGAGTCTGAGGCTACCGCAACTCCAGGCGGCAAACAGCTGGCCTAATAGAGTGTCCAACGCTTCCGCCGCCTCTCGCTGCGGCAGTGGACGAAGAGAGCCCTGAACGTCAAGCTTGGATACGTCGGTGAACATCGGCACCCAGCCATTGACGGGCCAGATCAAGTAGCAGATACGAAATGGCGATGCAAAGCGTTGTAGTGTATGAGGGACGCTAATAGCGTCCGGCAGAAGACACAGCAAGACTGCGGAGGAGAGCCATGAAGACGATGCAGATCGATAACGGACTCTACACAGGCGAAGACTTCCGGCACCAGTTGGATGCGGAGATCGACCGGGCGACCAAGGAGAATCTCCCCTACGCCGTCCTGGCTTGCGTTCCCCAGCAGCTCTCAGGCGAGGACGCCACCGATCTCATCGCAGCGGCAGCCGACTCCCTGCCCGAACTCGTCCGGCAGAGCGACCTGATCGGCCTGCTGCCGTCTCAGGTGCTGGCCATCGGCGCGCCGGAGACGCCTGCCTCCGGTGCTCAGGCGCTTGCTCACCGCCTCCAGAACGAGCTGAGCATACGGTCCGGGTACATACGAACGACAAAATGGCAGGCCGGATACGCCTGCGGGCCTGAGGACGGAGCGACGCTGCAGGAGCTCCTCCAGTCGGCTATCGACGCGGCGCGGGCAGGACAGCGCCACCTCGATCGCTAAGCGAGCGGAAGCTCACCAAGCACTCCCCAGACGTTGACCCGCAGCCCTCAGATGCCCTACAACTGAAGGGCGATGACAGTTCGAGAAGGCGTCGTCGATAGCGACGGCGCCGCTATTCATTACCTCGATTGGGGCGGCGGCGGGCCGCCTCTTATCCTCATTCACGCCACCGGCTTTCTGGCCGCGCTCTGGCGGCCCATCGCCGAGCGGCTGGCGAGTCGATTCCGCGTCGTCGCCGTGGATCAGCGCGGCCACGGCGACAGCGATCCCTCTCCGGACGGCTACAGCTTCGAGGGGTTCGCGGACGATCTCCAGCGGCTGATCGAAGCGCTGGAGCTGGAGGGCGCGCTGGCCGCCGGCCATTCGTCCGGCGGCACCACCATCGTGGTGCATGCCGCCCAGCATCCGGGCGTGCTTCGGCGGGCGGTGCTGATCGAGCCGATCTTGCCGCGGCCGGAGTGGTTCCAGCGGCCGCCCGGCGGGCGCAACCCCAACGCGATGGCCGAAGCGGCTCGCAAGCGGCGAGGCGTCTGGCCGAGCCGGGAGGAGCTGTTCCAGACGTACCGAGCGAAGGAGATGTTCGAGACGTGGCGTGAGGACGTGCTCCGCCTGTACGTAGAGGAAGGCACGAGCGAACGGGAGGACGGCCAGGTAGAGCTGAAGTGCTCGCCCGAGATCGAGGCGCAGTACTTCGATGCGGTGACGGACGTCGACTCCCCTGCACTCCTATCGAAGATGACCTGTCCTTCGCTGCTCCTCTGGGGCGCGAAGAGCCACCTGCTTCAGTTCGGCATGGACCAGCACGTGGAGGAGGCGATCCCCCACGCTCGCACCGCCCTGGTAGCTGACACGACACATTTCTTGCCGCAAGAACGCCCCGATGAGGTCGCCCGCCTGATCGAGGAGTTCCTCTCGGACTGAAGGAGGCTGCTGTGAGCGAGTTCCCGCGAGTCGTCGTTACCGGCCTGGGCGTGATCAGCCCGGTGGGGCTGGACGTGGAGACGACGTGGCAGAGCCTGCTCGCAGGCCGCTCCGGCATCGGGCCGATCACCCTCTTCGACGCCTCGGGCTGGCCGGTGCGTATCGCGGCGGAGGTAAAGGGGTTCGACCCGCAGCAGCACATGGACTTCAAGATGGCGCGCCGCTCCGGCCGCTTCGCCCAGATGGCGGTGGCGGCGAGCAAGCAGGCGCTCTGCCAGGCCGGGCTGGAGGTGAACGACGAGACGCGCGACCAGATCGGCGTGGTGATCGCTTCCTCCGGCGGCCAGTTCGAGATCGGCAAGCAGGAGGAGATCATCGAGAAGCGCGGCCCGAAGAGGGTGGATCCGCTGCTCATCCCCAAGCGCGGGGCCTACATGGCGGCGGCGCGCGTCGGGCGGGTGCTGGGCGTGCGCGGGCCCAGCAGCACGATGAACTCGGCCTGCGCCTCGGGCACCGACGCGCTGGGCCATGCGCTGAACATGATCCGCACCGGCTCCGCCGAGGTGCTGCTGGCGGGGGCGGCCGAGGCGATCGTGAGCCCGGTAGGCATCGCCTCCATGGCGGTGTTGGGCGCGCTCACGAAGGACTGGAACGACGAGCCGGAGCGGTCGTCGCGGCCGTTCGACGCGAAGCGGTCGGGCTTCGTGCTGGGGGAGGGCGCGGGCGTGCTGGTGCTGGAGACCGAGGAGCACGCGCAGGAGCGCGGCGCGACCATCCTGGCCGAGTTCGCCGGCGCCGGCTGGTCGTTCGACGCGACGGACGATACCGCGCCCGACGCCGAGGGCCAGTCGCTCGCGATGATGCGGGCGCTCCAGTCGGCCGGCGTGCGACCGGAGGAGCTGAGCTACATCAACGCCCACGGCACCTCGACCCAGCTCAACGACAAGGCGGAGACGGCGGCGATCAAGCTGGCCTTGGGCGAGGAGACGGCGCGCAAGGTGCCGATCAGCTCTGTCAAGTCGATGGTGGG
>JACZTE010000302.1 GCA_022573935.1 Chloroflexota bacterium | reverse complement strand
GCGTCACGGGCAGGCCGATGCCGCGCAGCGCTTCCACCAGCCGGTCGCGCCGTCGCTGGTAGATCGCGTTGTGTTCGTCGATGCTGTCCTGCGGCCCCTCCGCGGCGGCGATCGCCATGCGTTGGATGGCGGCGGGGATGCCCGAGTCGAGGTTCGATTTTACCCTGCTGAGCGCGTCGATCAGCTCGGCGTTGCCCACCGCCATGCCGATGCGCCAGCCGGTCATGTTGTAGCTCTTCGAGAACGAGTTCACCTCGATGCCCACATCGCGTGCGCCCGGCGCTTCGAGGAAGCTGGGCGGCCGGTAGCCGTCGTAACCCACCTCGCTATAGGCCAGGTCGTGCACGACAGCTATGTCGTACCGTTTGGCGAAGGCGACAGCGCGCTCGAAGAAGTCCAGGTCGGCGATGGCCGCTGTGGGGTTGCTGGGGTAGTTGAGCCAGAGCAGCTTCGCCCGCTGGGCCACGTCCTGCGGCACAGCGTCGAAATCGGGCAGGAAGCCGCGCTCCTCGTTGAGGGGCAGCTCGTACGGCAGGCCACCGGCCAGCTGGACGCTGACGGGATACACCGGGTAGCCCGGGTCCGGCACCAGCGCCGTATCGCCCGGGTCGATGAGGCAGAGCGGGATGTGGCCGATGCCCTCCTTGGAGCCGATGAGCGGCAGCACCTCTCGCTCCGGGTCGAAGCTCAGCCCGAAGCGGCGCTCGTGCCAGGCGGCGATCGCTTGTCGTAGCTCGGGCAGCCCCTCCGTCTCCGGGTAGTGATGGTTCTCCGGGTCGCGGGCGGCCTCGACGAGGGCGTCGATGATGTGCGGCGGCGTGGGCATGTCCGGGTCGCCTATGCCGAACGAGATAACGTCCACCCCTTGCGCTCGCTTCTCGGCGATCTTCTTTGAGATCTGGGCGAAGAGGTACGGCGGCAGCTCCTGGACGCGTTTGGCGAACTCTATCATCGCGGCCTCACGCTGATGTGGGCCGCGCGGTGCTTCTCCATCACTTGGCGCACCTCCTCCTCATCGATAGGCCGGCGGTAGTCGAGTCCTCGCTCGCCCGACGCAAAGCCGAGCTTGCGGTAGAGGGCGATGGCAGGCGCGTTATCGACGCTCACGGTGAGGGAGGCTCGGCGCAGGCCCTCGCCGCGGAACCAGCCGAGCGCCCAGCGCAGCATCGCTTCGCCCAGCCCGCGCCGCTGCCAGTCGGGATGCACAGCAACGTCGGAGATGTGGCCGACGCCGAGGTCGTCGGGGCGGAGCCGCAGGAAGCCGACTGCCCGTTCCGAGGTCGACTCCTCCAGCACTTGCAGGAGCGACCGTCCTTCGATCTGCACCGTCCGCGTGGGAGAGGGCATCGGGAAGGCGGCGGCGTCCAGCTCCGCGATCGCTTCGGCGTCGTCGGGCCGCGCCGGTCGCAACACGAAGCCGGCGGCGACGTCCTCCGGCGGGCCGCCTTTGGGCAGCTCGAGTAGCGTCATCGTGATCCACTCCCGGCTCAGCTCGAAGGCGTGAGCGGAGAGCACCGGCTCCAGGTACGGGCGGCTGGGCGCGTCGGTCAGCGTGAGGCGAAACCCCATCGGCGCGTCCGCTTGCTCGAAGTCCGCCTCGAGCAGGCGCTGGAGCATCGCCGGGAACAGGCGGGCGAAGGCGTCGCGGTCGGGGTAGGCGTAGGAGAGGCGAAAGGTCAGCCCGTCGTGTGCTGAGCAGGCGAGGACGCTGTCGCCCTCCACGACCAGATGCCGCGGCCGCTCCCGCTCCAGCGCGCGGAACTCGGCCTCGCTCAGGGCGAAGTGCCGCAGCAGCCCGTTCTGCGCCTTTCGATACGGATCCTGTGGCTTCGGCATCTCTATCGGGCGTAGCTTCTTCATCAGGCTCATTCTACGCGCTGGAGAGACTCTTCGCTTTGCTCAGGGTGACAGTATGGCTTTCGGGCGTTCCAGCCTGTGGCATTACCTCGCGCTTGCGGACAGACCTGAAGGTCTGTCCCTACGAGGCTTTCCTTATGCTGAGCCCTTCGCCCTGTGTCATGCTGAGCCTGTCGAAGCATCTAGGCGGGCTCGGGATAAACTCCGAGAAGTAACTCGTTCGTATTCCAGACCTC
>JACZTE010000301.1 GCA_022573935.1 Chloroflexota bacterium | reverse complement strand
TGCTCGTCGCGTGTCCATGTGCTATCGGCGGCCAACCGCTCCAGGATAAACGTGCTGCGGAACTGCCGGCCGAAGCCCCTGCCATCGTCGGCGGTCGCGGCCTTGTTGTTCCAGTTGGCGGTGTAGCCCTGAGGCGGGTTGATCGCCTCCGGCATCGCCACGATTTCGTAGACTTCGAAGAGGTCTCCCGGCGATGGCGTCAGGCCCCACTCTTCCTCCAGCGTCAGCGCATCGTCGCTATTGCTTAGAATGCGGCGGGTCTGCTTATAGCCTGCGCCCCCTGTGATAGTCACGATGTACTCGCTGCCTTGCAGACTCGGGTTGTTCAAGCGGAAGTTGAGGCCCGGCGGCGAGAAGTTCTCTCCTGCGAAGGCGCCGGCGCTGGTCAGCGTGCCGGCCGTAGCGCTGCCCACCGTGCCGCTCACCAGCACCAGCTGGTTGGGCAGCGAGCCGTCCAGCGGCAGGCGTGGGTCGGTGGGTGTGGGACCTTGGCGCACCCGCGAGAAGCCGGTGGACCAGAAGCCCGTGTTGCCGCTGCCCGCGCCCAGGTTCGTGCCGATGCCGTTGAACGCCTGGTTATCGGCGGCGAGGAAGTTGTGCGTGCTGGGGATGAGGCGCGAGCCGCGGCGGATGTCTAAGACGCTCTCCGCGCGCTGGAAGATCGAGAAGCCGAGCACGGCAGTGGACTCCTCGAGCCAGAAGGCGCGCTCCCGCGAGATGACGACAACGTCGTTGCCCGCTCGCACGGCAAGGTACTCCGACGAAGCGTCCGGCGTGGCCGTCCAGGCGTCGGAGCCGCTGAGCGTCAGGCTGCCTGTCGTGTTCGAGAGGATGGGCCGCATCTGGCCCGCGCCGGCGCCGCCGATGATGGCGACGTAGCCGCCGGAGTAATCGCCGCTGAAGGCGCCGCTGTCGGTCAGCGAGGTCGCGGTGGCCGACTCGACCGCGCCGGACGCCTCGCCCTGGAAGGCCTCGACGGTCCTCGAGCCGCCGTTGCCCGCCCGCTCGTGCGTGCGCCAGACGGCGACCGGCGTGGCGACGCCCGCCGTGTTCTTGATCTGCTCGGTGCGCAGGCTCATGAGCGCGGGTGCTCCTTCATCGTTGTAGCGCAGGGCGTCCGTCTTCTCGAGGACGAGCTTGTCCAGATAGAAATCGTTGTTCTTGAGCTGCGCGGTCGTGCTGGTCCAGGCCACGTTGTCCGTCTGGCCGATGAGGATGATCGGCGCGCCGACGAACGACATGCCCATCGTCTGGATGCGGTGGTCGGCCCCCTCCGCGCTCCGCAGCTCCAGGAAGTGCATGATGGACGGCGTCTGGATGCCCGTCTGCGGGAAGCCGCCGACCCAGGGACTGCCGGTGGCCGACCGATCGCCGTCGATCATCCAGGCGTAGCTGCCAAGCGCCGGCCAAGCGCCCAGGCTGCGGGCGAACGCTTCTCGACGCTCTCGCTGGGCCCGGTTCGCCTCTAAGACGGCACTGTAGTCGTATTGCGGGAACATCGCGGCCACCAGAGCCGGATCCTGTTCGCCACCTTGGCGGGAGGCGAGCGGGCCGCCGAATCCCGGCGTCGTCGCATCCGGGATCGAGACGGGCGCTAGGGGATCGTTGAGGAAATTCAGGTCGTTCCAGATTTCGCTCGCTGTCGCCGCCGGGAACTTCGCCAGGAGGCTGTCGAGTTCGTTCAGGCGTGAGACCTCTCCGAAGCTCTCGCTGCCGAAGTTTCGCACCTGTAGCACGCCGATCACCACCGCCAGCTCCGGCGTGAACTGGAACCCGGCGTTGGGGCGTGCGGGATCGGCGCCGCCGGGAGCCAGGTAGTTCGGGTCCACCTGGTCGGAGATGTTGGTGGCGTTGCCGAACAGGTCGGCTCCCAGGCCGAGCGAGCGCAGGAGAAATACCTCCAGAGGCTCCGGGGACGTCCCTGCGTAGATCTCCTCGATGACGTCGTTGACGCCCTTGGTGTACTCCGTGATCAGCAGCCGAACGTCGGCGGGGATCTTCGCGAACATATTGTTCAGCTCGGATGAGGTATAGCCATCTCTGCGCACCTCAATGTCGTCGCCGAGCGTCCCCGGATCGAGCGAGCCGAAGGCCT
>JACZTE010000300.1 GCA_022573935.1 Chloroflexota bacterium | reverse complement strand
ATAAATAGCGTCGAGGTTCAGCCAGTAGCGCGCTGATGTACCCATAGCGTCAGCCAAACCCTGGGCGGTCTCGGGAGTAATCCCACGCTTCCCTCGTATGATGTCGTTGACGAGATTGACATCTCGCCCGAGAATGTGGGCAAGGTCAGTCTGGGACCAGCCACGCGCCGCTAGCTCATCTGCTAAGAATTCGCCTGGCGGGAATACTTCTGCCGGTGTGCGAGTCTCATTCATTTCTTCCCTCCGCAGCTAGTGATAATCTTCGATTCCCACGATCACTACGGTCTTGTTCGGTGCTGTTCCCTCCAGTTCAACGATCAAGCGATACTGATCATTGAGCCGAATCGAGTGCTGATGCCTTCGCTTACCCGACAGCTTTTCGAACCGCGCTGCTTTCCTTTCCCGAATGTCCCGCTCATCAACGGCGGCCCGAATTGAGTTCATCGTCTTTCGATAGGCCTTGACGATACCTGGTGCAAGCCCAGCGGTGAAGCTCTTGTCGAACTCCACCTGTTCGAGTGTTGGATCATCGTGCCGCACTTCCATTCGCGTTTCGAATCCTTCACACACTTAGAATACTTGATTTAGAGCGAAAACGCAAGTGGGCCTTCCATATATCCCAGGAAATGCCTAATTCACTTGTCAATACTAGAATGGTCAAATATAACGCCAGTATGAATAGGCCTGAATAGAGCAGCGAGCACAGACCGTACATGCGCTAATCTAAGACAACTCGATCCGCGCTATGTTCCGTAGCCGGCGCAGCCAAGGGCACGGCACTCAAACTGCTAGCCGGCATGGGCCTCATTCTACATGCAGGCGCTGTCAAGCGCGTGTTGCGTTGACCGCCGTAGAGGTCGAACATACTATGGAGAGAGTCCCGCCTCGCGTCAGCGACCGGCGGGAGCGAAGAGGAGGTCCTCGCCTTGCTACGCAGCCGTCGCGTCTGGATCGGGTTCGCCGTAAGCCTGCTCTTCATCGGCCTCTTCCTCTATCGCACCGACTTCGACGAGATCCGCGACGCCTTCGCCAACGCGAACTACTTCATCGCGTTCGCGGCGCTGCCGGTCTACTTCCTCGGCATCTGGCTGCGCACCGTCCGCTGGCAGTATCTGTTGCGACCGGTGCGCCGCGTATCGGCCTGGCGTCTCTTCCCGGTGGTGATCATTGGGCTGATGGCGAACAACCTGATCCCGGCGCGCGCGGGCGAGCTGGTGCGGGCGTACATCCTGGGCGAACGGGAGCGCGTGAACAAGGCGGCCGCGCTGGGCACCATCGCCATCGACCGCCTCTTCGACGGCCTCACGCTCCTGCCCGCGCTAGTGATCCTCGCCGTCTTCGTGGGCGGCGGCGAGGAGTTCGAGGCCAACCTGCTCGTGACCAAGTTCACCGTCGACTTCCTGCAGCTAGCCGTGATCATGGCCGTCCTCTTCGGGGCGGCGCTGGCCGTGTTCGTACTGCTCGCCTTCTCCGAGGCGTGGCGAGAGCGCGCCGACGGGCTGATCGCGACGCTGACGCCGGCCCGCTTCCGCCCGAGCGTCGAGGGTCTGGCTCGCTCCTTCTTCAAAGGGCTGGACGTCCTGCGCAGCCCGGGCGACCTGGCCGTCGCCTGGGTGATGTCCGCCCTCTCCTGGCTGCTGGAGGCGACGATGTACTACCTGGTGGGGTTGGCCTTCGATATCGAGGTCGGGTTTCACATCTACCTGCTGGCGACGGCGGCGGCGAACCTCGCCATCGCTGTGCTCGCCTCGCAGGGCGGCATCGGCCCATTCGAGTTGGTGACCAAGCAGACGTTCATCGCCGCCGGCGTCGCCAGCTCGACCGCAGCGGCCTATGCTATCGGCCTGCACGCGCTGGTGCTGCTGCCGGTGACCGCGGCCGGCCTCTACTTCCTGGGGACGATGGGCCTATCGCTGGGCGAGATGTTCCGTCGATCTACTGCTAACTCGACGGATCCCGGTAATTCGACGGATCCTGGGGCGGCCGGACTGCCGCGAGAGGAGGTGCAGGGCTCGTGAAAGTAGGAGTGATCGGCGGCGGCGTGGCCGGCATGGCGGCGGCGTATCGCCTGATCCAGGCCGGCCACAAGGTGGCGCTCT
>JACZTE010000299.1 GCA_022573935.1 Chloroflexota bacterium | reverse complement strand
CACGTCGGCAGCCTGCTATACGACGAACGGATGGACCTGGAGCCATCGGGAGCGATCAATGGAGATGGAGCCATCGACATCAAGGATGTGCAGTTCGTCTACGGTCGCCACCTGAGCACGTGCGAAAGCCCCAACCCCGCCCAGGAGCCTCAGAGCGGAAAGGAGAGAAAACCGCAATCGACGCCAACGCCGGTGCCCACCCCCACGCTGAAGAAGACGCCGCTGCCAACGCTCACGCAGAAGCCGCCTCTCACGCCGTTGGTGACGCTGCCGCCGACACCCACGCCATAGGTAACGCTCATTCGCCGAGCCGCCGGAAGTTTGACGCTCTTAGCGCCCCGCCGCTATCATCGATACTGACATGTCGGGAGAGCCGCCTGCCTCCATCGATGTCGCCCATCGTGCTGAGCCTTCGGGCCAAGCCGAGGGTCTCCTCCCCCACCTTCGCCATCTCCTCCGTTCGCTGCGGCCGCGCCAGTGGACCAAGAACCTCATCGTCTTCCTGGCCCTCATCTTCTCGATTAACCAGGAATGGGAGCTATCGGAGCCATCTTCCTGGGGGCCGATGCTGGGCCGCAGCGCCCTAGTCTTCCTCCTCTTCTGCCTTATCTCCAGCGCCGACTACCTGGTGAACGATGTGGCGGACCGCGAGAGCGACCGTCACCATCCGCGAAAGCGGCGGCGTCCCATCGCGGCCGGGCTGCTCTCGCCCCGGGCGGCGCTGTTCTGGGCCCTGGCGCTTGCGCTCGTATCGCTGGGCGGCGGCTTCGCGATGGAATGGCGGGTGGGCGCCGTCCTGTCCGGCTATGCGGTTCTCATGCTCTCGTACACCTTCTTCCTCAAGCACATCGTGCTGCTGGACATGATGACCATCGGCGCAGGCTTCGTCCTGCGGGCGATGACCGGAGCGTTGGCCATCGACGTGCCGATATCGCCCTGGCTCTACATCGTCACGGCGCTGGGAGCGCTCTTCCTGATCATCCACAAGCGGCGGGCGGAGCTGACGACGCTGGATGCGAGCGCGGCGGAACACCGTCCCATTCTGGACGAGTACTCGACAACCATGCTGGACCAGATGGCCTCGCTGGTGACGGCTTCGACGCTCATCTCCTACGGGCTCTACACCTTCACGGCCGAAAACCTACCCGAGAACAACGCGATGATGCTCACCATTCCCTTCGTCCTCTACGGGCTCCTTCGCTACCTCTACCTGGTGCACCAGCGGAACGAAGGCGGCAGCCCGGAGGAGATCCTGCTGCGCGACCGGCCCCTCATGATCGACATCTTCCTCTGGCTCGCGACGGCGGCGACGGTGCTCGTCGTCTTCGGAGACTAGGGGCCGCACCCCTTCCTTGCAAATCTCCGGCCCAGCGCTATACTGACGGCGACTGGTGGTGGAGTACATCTCCACAAGCTGAAACCCCGCCGTTGCTCTACGCCCACCGCCGCCGGAAGGTGAGGCTACGTCCGATGCACAAAGGCATCGACGAGGGAACGGCATGAAGAAGCTCACGATCCTAGTCGGACTCGCGATGGCGCTGGCTCTGGCGTTGCCTGGCAGCGCCGACGCGGCCACCTTCACTGTCGACAGCACGGCCGACGCCCCCGACGCCAACCCTGGCGACGGCGTCTGTGACGATGGCGCCGGCAACTGCACCCTGCGCGCCGCCATCGAGGAAGCCAACGCCCTGGCCGGCGCCGACACCATCACCCTTCCCGCCGGTAGCTACGCCCTGACCGGCGGCGAGCTTGACATCACCGATGACCTGACCATCACCGGAGCGGGTCCGGCCACCACCTTCGTTGACGGCGGGTTGGTGGCCCGCGTCTTTCGTATCTCCAGTGCCACCGTTGAGATCTCTGGCGTCACAATCCAGAATGGGGCCACCGGCAGCCTCGGCGGCGGCGGAATCCTCAACGACGGCACGATGACGCTCACCAACGTTACTGTCAGCGGCAACTCGGCCAGCGAAGACGGCGGCGGCATCTTCAACAACGGCACGATGACGCTCACCGACGTCACCGTCAGCGGCAACTCGACCACCACCACCGTCAGCAACATTAGCAGCGGCGTGCCCAACGCCGCCGCCACGCTGACGCTCACCCACG
>JACZTE010000298.1 GCA_022573935.1 Chloroflexota bacterium | reverse complement strand
GGCGCCCGCCGCTCCCGTTGCGCAGGTTGCGCACGTTTCGATCGCTGCTCGCGGCGGCGGTGCTCGTCGCGCTGCTGGCCGTGGCCTGCGGGGGCGGCAACGGCGACGAGCAGCCGGCAGCAGAGCTGCGCGCCGTAGCCAGCCTGGAGATCTTCGCTGACTTCGTCCGCCAGGCCGGAGGCGACCGCGTAGCGGTGGTAACGCTTCTGCCCTCCGGCACCGACCCGCATACCTACGAGCTGCCCGCACGTCGCGTGGCCGACCTCACCCGCGCCGACCTGGTCTTCATGAACGGCCTGGGCCTGGAGGAGGGCATCGGCGACGTGATCGTCAGCAACGCCGGCGGGCCGGTGATCGAGCTGGCGGAGGGGCTCGAAACTATCGGCGGCAACCCTCACCTCTGGCTGAACGCCCGCCTGGCCGCCCGCTACGTAGAGCGCATCCGCGACGCCCTGATCGAGCATGACCCGGAGGGCCGCGATACGTACGAAGCGAACACGGCAGCGTACCTTCGAGAGCTGGACGAACTCGATCGGGAGATGGAGGCGGCCATCGAGTCGATCCCGGCCGAGAACCGCGCGCTGGTCACCTTCCACGACGCCTTCCCCTACCTGGCAGCACGCTACGGACTGGAGATCGTGGCCGTCGTCGTGACCTCGCCCGGTCAGGAGCCGAGCGTGCGCGACGTGGCGGAGCTGGTGGAGATCCTCCAGTCGCAGGGCGTGCCCGCCGTCTTCAAGGAGCCGCAGTTCAACGCCGCCGTGCTGGAGCTAGCTGCCGACGACGCCGGCGTCCGCGTCCTCAACCTGCTCAGCGACGCCTACCTGGACGGCGTCGACTCCTACATCGAGCTGATGCGGTTCAACCTGCGCCAGCTCCAGGAGGGCCTGGGCGGTGACTAACTCGACGAACGCCGTCTCCGTGCACGATCTGTGGGCCGGCTACGACGGCAACCCCGCCCTGGAAGCGCTCACCTTCGACCTGCCGGCGGGCACGCTGGTGGGGCTGGCCGGCCCGAACGGCTCCGGCAAAACGACGCTGCTGAAGACGCTGCTCGGCCTGTTGCAGCCCTGGCGCGGCCAGATCGAGCTCTTTGGCCAGCCGATCAAATCTGCGAGGCGCAAACTGGGCTACGCTCCGCAATCCGAGCTGGTGGACTGGGACTTCCCCGCCACCGTGGGCGACGTGGTGATGATGGGCCGGTACGGGCGCATCGGCCTGCTGCGCCGCCCCGCCGCCGCCGACCGCGATGCCGTTCGCGACGCGCTGGCGCAGGTTGCGCTCGGTGGCCTCGCGGACCGCCAGATCGGCGAGCTCTCGGGCGGGCAGCAGCGACGGATGCTCATCGCGCGAGCGCTGGCCCAAGAAGCGGAGCTGCTACTGCTCGACGAGCCGCTGGTGGGGCTGGACGCCACATCCCAGCACGACCTGCTCACCCTCTTCGAGACGTTGCGCGACAAGGGCAAGACGC
Source organism: Chloroflexota bacterium (assembly GCA_022573935.1). Next base: position 647 of record JACZTE010000298.1, on the reverse strand, counting down.
TGCTGGTGGCTACCCACGACCTCTCGTGCGTGGCCGCCTGCTTCGACCTGACGCTGCTCCTTAATCGAAGGCTGGTGGCGTTCGGCGTGCCGGGGGAGATCTTCACGCCCGAGCTCCTGAACGAAGCCTACGACGAGCACCTGCTGCTGTTGCCAACCGAAGGCGGCGTGTACGTGGGGCACCACGGCCATGGTTGACATCTGGGGCTGGTTCGCCGACCCGCTGGAGTTCGAGTTCATGCAGCGGGCGCTGCTGGCTGTGGTGCTGGTGGGCGTGGTGAGCGCCGTCGTCGGCGCGTTCGTCGTGGTGCGCGGGATGGCCTTCATCGGCGATGCGCTGGCCCACTCCTCCTTCGCGGGCGTGGCCATCGCCTTCACCCTCGGCACGTCCATCTACCTCGGCGCCCTCGTCGCGGCCGTGCTGACAGCGCTGGGCATCGGCTTCATCTCCCGGCGTGGCCGCCTTCGCTTCGACACCACCATCGGCGTACTGTTCGTGGGCGCATTCGCCTTAGGCATCGCTATCGTCAGCAGGCAGGAGAACTACACCATCGACCTGTTTAGCTTCGTCTTCGGCCAGGTGCTGGGGGTAAGCTGGGGCGACCTGGCGTTGATGGCGGTGATGGGGCTGGTGGTGATAGCGCTGGT
>JACZTE010000297.1 GCA_022573935.1 Chloroflexota bacterium | reverse complement strand
TGTCGTCGGAGATGCAGACCGGCAGCATATCGCCGACGAAGAAGTCGTCCGACGCCAGCTTCTCCGGCGGCAGGTTGGCGAGGGAGGTCTCCATGTGCGAACGCGCTCCGTTCGCCCAGACCACGCCCTCGGCGATCTCGCCCGCGAGCTGCACCATCCGCCGCCGAAGCGTCGCGAGCACCACCGGCGGCAGCTCGCCCGAGCGCTGCTCCTGTAGCTGCTCGACGAAGCGGCGCATCTCGCCCAGCGGCTTGCCCACTTCCACGCCCATCGCGCCGTGCACCACCGCGTGGCTGACGCCGACGCCGAAGACGAAGCGGCCGCCGCTCACCTCGTGGATCCACGAGGCGGCTTGAGCGAAATCGGACACGTGGCGCGTGTAGATGTTGGCGATGGAGGTGCCGATCCGGATCTCGTTGGTTTCGAGGGCGATGGCGAGGCAGAGCGACAGGCCATCGCCAAAGGTGGGGCAGTAGACGCCGGAGTAGCCCTTCCGCTCCAGCTCTTGGGCAAACTCGACGGTCGCCTTCCTCCGCCCAGGCGGCGCGACCAGGGCCACGGCGGGTTTCTGATTCATGATGACCTCCGCTTCATGCGTTCTTACGAGAGATGGGACGCGTTCGTGCTCGTTAGCGGCCTTGCTCAAGGAGCTCTCGGAGCTCGCGCACGGTCGCGTCGCGCCAGCCCGCCCAGACGGGGCCGTGCTGGAAGTCTTTATATGCCTGCATGTGCCGCTGCCGCTCCTCCTGCGAGATGTCCGTGTCGCTCAGGGGGGCGGTGATCTTGTTTAGCTCCGGCATCTGCTCGTTCGCCAGGGCCGGACGCTCGATCCAGTGGCCGATATAGCGATGGTCGCTCGTATAGAAGACAAAGGTGGGGATCGACTCGCTCTCGCCGTTCTTGAGGAACTCGGCCATGATGTCCTTGTGCTGGTCGCGGGAGAAGACCCGCAGCTCCATCCCGCTCGCCTCCGCGATATGGGCCATCACCGGCAGGCCGCGGAAGACATCGGGGCACCAGTCCTCGCCCAGGGCCAGGCACTTCGCCGGGCCGTTAGCCCCGCCGACGAGCGCTCGGAAGGCGCTCGCATCGTCGTCGGAGAGCTGGAACTCTTCGTAGTTCTCCTGAAAGCGCTTCTGATTGCGCTCGATACCTTCCAGCCATCGATCGAAGGTTAGCCCCTGAGCGAAGCGCTCAGGCGTAACCACGCTCTCTTTCTGCTGTACCATGCCACCCTCCTTTTTGCCGACGTGCTTATATTCGTGCAAAGGGTAGCACCCGATGCGTCATGCCTACAAGTCGCAGTCCCTCTGCCTCGCTGGCGGCTCCATTCGCGGAACCATCGCCTCGCCGCTATACTAGGGCCTGCGACCAGCGAACCGTCAGGAGGAACAGCATGACCACCGGCACAAAGGAGCTCTACGAGATCGGCGAGATCCCTCCTATCGGGGAGGTGCCGCCGTCGATGTATGCGCAGGTGATCCGGCGCGAGCGCTTCGGCGAGCCAAGCAAGGCGTTTGCGCGAGAAAAGGTACGGGTGCCAGACATCGAGCCGAACGAGGTGCTGGTCTTCGTCATGGCGGCCGGGATCAACTACAACAACGTCTGGGCCGCACTCGGCTCGCCCGTCGACGTGATCACCGTCCACGAGCAGCTAGGCGACGACTCCGGCTTCCACATCGGCGGCAGCGACGCCTCCGGCATCGTCTACGCGACGGGCAGCGAGGTAACGACCGTCAAGGTGGGCGACCACGTCATCGTCCACTGCGGCTGGTGGGGCGTCGACGACCCGTTCATCAAGGCCGGCGGCGACCCGATCGTCTCGCCCAGCGCCAAGATCTGGGGCTACGAGACGAACTGGGGCAGCTTCGCTCAGTTCACCAAGGTGCAGGCGCACCAGTGCCTGCCCAAGCCGCCGCAGCACACCTGGGAGGCCGCGGCCGCCTTCATGCTGGTGGGGGCGACCGTCTATCGCATGCTCACCCACTGGTCACCCCACACCGTCCAGCCCGGCGACGTCGTCCTCATCTGGGGCGGCTCCGGCGGCCTGGGCTCGATGGCGATCCAGACGACAAAGGCGCTCGGCGGCATCCCTGTCGCCGTCACCTCCAGCGACGAGAAA
>JACZTE010000018.1 GCA_022573935.1 Chloroflexota bacterium | reverse complement strand
CAGGTCGTGCCAAGCGCGTCGAGTCTGTTTCGTGGGTTGCTGGGATCCGGTGCCATCTGTGGTATGATCGGGCGGCTGAACTGGGGCGCTGCCCACATGTGCGACTGAGCGTGATCGTATGGATGACTGGGATCTCATCGTCGTAGGCGCCGGCTCCGCCGGGGCGGTGATCGCCGCGCGGGTGACCGAGGACCCGCGCAAGCGGGTGCTGCTGATCGAGGCGGGGCCCGACTACCCGGATCGCGACTCGCTGCCGGACGACCTCACCGACGGACGCAAGAACTCCCTTCGAGCCCACGACTGGGGCTTCCGCTATCTGCCCTGGGCCGAGGGCCGGCCCGACGTACCGCTTCCCAGGGGGAAGGTGACCGGCGGCTCATCGGCGGTGAACACCAGTATCGCTCTGCGCGGCCAGCCCGAGGACTACGACGAGTGGGCGGAGGCCGGCTGTCCTGAGTGGGCCTGGTCGTGCTGTCTCCCCGCGTTCATCCGCCTGGAGGCGGACCAGGACGTGACGAACGAACTCCACGGCGTCGACGGCCCGATCCCGATCCGGCGTTACCCGCTCGAGGAGCTGGTGCCGATCCAGCGCGCCTTCCTCGATGCCTGCCGGACGCTTGGCTATCCGGACTGCCCCGACCACAACGATCCGACGACGACCGGCGCTGGGCCTCACCCGATGAACAAGCGGGAAGGGGTGCGCATCAGCACCAACCTGGCCTACCTTGCGCCTGCCCGCGAGCGCTCGAACCTCACGATCCGGCCTCGCACCCTGGTGCGGCGGGTCGTCGTCTCTGGCGGGCGGGTCAGCGGGCTGGAGGTGGAGACCGACGGCGTCGTCGAGACGATCGAAGGCCGCCGGATCGTGCTCTCGGCCGGCTCGATCCAGACGCCCGCGGTGCTCGTGCGCACCGGCATCGGCCCGCGCGACGTGCTCGAACGGCTGGGCGTGACCGTCGTGCGGGACGCCCCAGGCGTAGGCGCGCGACTGCTCGATCATCCGGGGACGGTGGTCACGCTGACCCCCCAGCCGGATGTCGCCAGCTTCGAGGATCCGATGATCCAGACCACCCTTCGCTACACGGCGGCCGGCAGCGACGAGTTCAACGACATGCAGCTCGAACCGCTCTCGTTTCTCCAGGGGTATCGCGGCGGGCTGCTGTTGGGCCTGGCGCCCGTGATCGAGAAGCCGCGCGGCCACGGACGGCTCGTCTTCTCCAGCGCGGACCCGCACGCCCAGCCCGACATCGAGCCGGACTTCCTGCACGATGCGTGGGACCTGGAACGGATGGTAGAGTCGCTGGAGATCGCGCTTCGCCTGGCCGAAACGCCGGAGATACGCGAGCTGTCGCAGGGGATGGTCTGGCCCCGGCCCGAGGTGGCCGCCGACCGCGATGAGCTGCGCTCGTGGGCACGTCGCGCTTGCGGCTCCGGCTACCATCCCTGCGGCACCGCACCCATGGGCGACTCGGACGACGCCATGGCCGTGGTCGATCAGTACGGGCGCGTCTTCGGCGTGGAGGGGCTCTACGTGGCGGACGCGAGTATCATGCCGACGATACCGCGCGCGAACATCAACATCCCCACGATCATGATCGGCGAGCGCTTCGGCGAGTGGCTGCGCGAGGACGCGGTCTAGTCTAGCAAAGCGGTCTAGCCGGCGAGCGGCCGTAGAGTTCTGGGAGGCTGTCGTGAAGCTGCATGAGATCCCGACGCCGGCGCTCGTCGTCGACATCGCCGCGATGGAGCGGAACATCGCGCGGATGGCCGACTTCTTCGCCGGCGCAGGCTGCAAGGTGCGGCCGCACTTCAAGGCGCACAAGACGCCCGCCATCGCCCGCCGGCAGCTCGCCGCCGGCTCCTGCACCGGCCTCACCTGCGCGACGGTCGGCGAGGCGGAGGTGATCGTCGCGGAGCGGCTCACCGATGACATCCTCATCGCCAACGAGGTCGTCGGGCCGGGCAAGGCTGAGCGGGTGGCGAGGCTCGCTGCGCGCGCCGACCTGAAGGTCGCCGTCGACTCGGAGGCCGCGCTGGAGGAGCTGGCGCAGGCTGCGCGAGCGGAGGGCGTCGAGGTCGGCGTGCTCGTCGACGTGGATGTCGGCCTGCCGCGCTGCGGGGTCGCGCCGGGCGAACCGGCGCTCGCACTGGCGAAGCGTGTCGTTTCGACCGATGGCGTGCGGCTGCGCGGCCTGATGGGCTACGAGGGCCACGTGGTGGGCATCGAAGAGCGCGAGAAGCGCGAGGCGGGCGCTACGGAGTCGATCGATCGCCTGCTGGAGACGGCGCGGATGGTGCGCGCCGCGGCCCTGCCCTGCGAGATCGTCAGCGCGGGCGGCACGGGAACCTACGATATCACGGGCGGGATGGAGGGCGTCACGGAGATCCAGGCCGGCTCGTACGTGCTGATGGACACCGCCTACGCCAAGCTGGACATCCCCTTCGAGCTCGCCTTTAGCGTGCTGGGCACGGTGGTCAGCCGCCCCAAGCCGGAGCTCTGCGTGACCGACAGCGGCCACAAGGCTTGCACCTTCGACCACGGCCGGCCGAGCGTGAAGGGCGTCGAAGGCGCGAGCGTCGTCTTCCTCAGCGACGAGCACGCCAGCATCGCGCTGCCCGCCGAGAGCACCGTGGCCGTGGGCGACCGCATCGAGCTCTGGCCGTCGCACATCGACCCGACGATCAACCTGCACGACTCGATCTACGCGCTCGACGGCGACGAAGTAGTCGAGGTGTGGCCGGTGGCCGCCCGCGGCTACCGCGAGCAGCGGCCCTAGCCGCGGAGCGCGGAACGTGACCTAAGTTAAGAAGGGATCTCTTATGGAGTTTGATCTTGAATTTATTGTTAGAGTTGCAATAATCACGTTGTTGACTGCGGCGATTAGTTTTCCCTTTCATGTAAGGTTTCGAAAGCTATCCTTTAGGAAGACAGTAACTAACCCGATATTCTGGACATCGACCTTATTGGTCTCAATTGTAGTTGCACTCTTAGCAAGCTTAAGCGATTGATAGAAACTCTTCTTTACACGAATTGAACCGTCACAGCTGGCCACAATCGCTCCGCAGTGCGCCACCCTGGGTCTCGGTTGCCGGAGGGCTTAGCCTTGGGCTTGGCGTTGTTGAAGCGAATCGCTCCGACAAATTTCTGCACTTCAAACCTCCATCCTTAGCCCTTGCTTGATGGCTACAAGTTAGGCGAGGCGGTGCTGGCTGTCAAACGATGATACGTGCAGGCACTCGCCTCACACTGCGCGGCAACACGAGGCGGGGTTGCGTAGGCCACCAGCCGCCCCAAGTATAGCGCTGTCACGGCGGTTGTCAAGGCGCTAGCCGCGCCGCACTTGCGAATGCCCAGTGCGGGTCGATACGATTGCCACACAGGCGCCCCCGTAGCTCAGTGGATAGAGCGCCGGCCTCCGGAGCCGGAAGCGTGGGTTCGAGTCCCGCCGGGGGTACCATCGTCCCAACTCCAATGACGCCCGGCACGAGCGTCGAGCGCGTCACGAACGTAATGGCGCCGGAGCAGCCGCGTTTGAATATGTGATCGACGTTGCTTTCGCCGCTACCAGGCGTTTGTTATAGTCGAGTAGAGTTATGCCGAAACAACAGACCAAACGACGCCGCAAGCGCCACCAAGCCGTCAGCGCCTACGCCGGCGATGTGCGACCTACCGGCGTCCTCGGCTTCCTCGGCAACCCTCAGATGGTGCGGGTGGTCTTCGTCGCCATGGCATTGGCGCTGGCTGTCGGCGGCGGCATCGCCATCTTTGGTACCGGCGCTTTCGGTGGGGGCGGGGGCATCCACTCGAACTCAAGCTTCGTTCTCCCTGACGAAGACGATGACTTCGACAACTCCGGTGTGACCCCGGAGCCTACGGCCGAGTTGCGGCAGTATACTAGTCCACCCGCTCTGAGCATCGATCCCGAGAAGACGTACCTGGCGACGATCGAGACGGAGCTGGGCGATATTCAGATCGAGCTCCTCCCCGGCCAGGCGCTTCAAGCGGTGAACAACTTCGTATTTCTAGCGCGGGAGGGCTTCTACGACGGCCTCATCTTCCACTACGCGCTGGAGGACTTTACCGTCATTGCCGGCGATCCGTCCTGCACCGCGGGCAGCTCTGCCTGTCGCGGCACCGGTGGGCCGGGCTACACGATCCCCGACGAGATCAACGACACGCCCTTCGAGGCGGGTGTGCTGGCCATGGCTATCGATCGCAATACGCCGGACTCCGGCGGCAGCCAGTTCTTCATCGCCTTGAGCGATCGGCCAGAGCTGGACGGAAGCTCTACCGCCTTCGGTCGGGTGCTCTCCGGCCTGGACGTGGCGGCGCAGCTGACGGTTGGCACGGAGATCCAGACGATCCAGATTCAGGAACAGTAACGCGTTCCAGGTCGAACGCTGTCACGACGCCGATGCATCGGCGTCGTTGTGTATTCGCCGCGCTAGGCAGGAGGCGACGCTTCCGGCGGCTCCGCCGGCTCCTCCGCCGGCCCTTCGACGAGGCGCATGACCAGGAAGAACGGGACGGCGAGGGCGGTCGCGCCGATGGCGAGGAGCCACTGCGCAGCGATGAGCAGGAAGATGCCGCTCGCTGCCGCGACGGACATGCCGATCACAGCGCCGATACGCACCAACGCGACGTACGGTGGAACCCGTTGGGGCTGCTGAGGGGGTAGTGTCATCACGGCCTTCCTGCTGGTCGGGGTGGGCAGATTCGAACTGCCGGCCTCTTGGTCCCAAACCAAGCGCTCTGCCTTGCTGAGCTACACCCCGATAACTCCACCCTAACGAGCCTTCTCGCTGCTCGTCAAGACTTCGCTGGGGACTCGGCTGGCCGGCGCTCGTGCGCAGCGCCGATTAGCTCGCCTACGTCGGCCACGCCTTCCTCGTCCAGGAAGCGTCGGAGGCCGTCCAACACGTCCAGTGGCGCTCGAGGATTCGCGAAGGTCGCGGTTCCCACCTGTACCGCCGTCGCCCCGGCGAGCAGGAACTCCACCGCGTCGAGGCCGCTGGCGATGCCGCCGCAGCCGATGATCGGCGCGTCGACGGCTGCGGCCACCTGATAGACCATTCGTAGGGCCACCGGCTTGATCGCCGGGCCGGAGAGGCCGGCGAAGCCGCTGGCGATCGCCGGCCGTCGCGAACGAACGTCGATCGCCATCGCCTGGAGCGTGTTGATCACGCAGAGGGCGTCCGCGCCCGATTCGACGACGGCGCGGGCCACGTCTGCGATATCGGTCACGTTAGGGGTGAGCTTGACGATGACGGGCAAGGTGGCGTTGCGCACCACCGCCTGAGTCACAGCGGCCGCCGTGTCGGGCTCCTGGCCGAACTCCATGCCTCCGCGGCGCGCGTTGGGGCTGGAGATGTTCACCTCGACCGCTGCCACGCCCTCCACCCCCTCAAGGCGCGCGGCCAGCTCGCCGTACTCCTCCACCGTGGCGCCCAGGATGCTGACGATGACGGGAGTCCGCCAGCGCGACCAGCGGGGCGCCATCTTCCGGACGACGGCATCGACGCCGGGGTTTTGGAGGCCAATCGCGTTGAGCATGCCGGCCGGCGTCTCGGCTGTGCGCGGCTGGGGGCTGCCTGTGCGGGGCCGCAGCGTCACGGTCTTGGTGACGATCGCCCCAAGCTCCTGCACGTTGAAGCTGTGGCCTTCTTCCAGCCCGAAGCTGAAGGTGCCAGATGCCGTCATTACCGGATTCGCCAGGATCAGGCTTCCCTTCCGGCTGGCCAGCTCCACCTGTAAATTCACGCAGCTCCATCCTTCGCTCTGAGTGGGGCCATTATAGGCGTCGCCGACGTGGCGGTCGAGTCGAAAAAGAAGGGGGCCCCGGTGAGGGGCCCCCATACGGGGAGGGGCTACGGGCTGGGTCAATAACCTTCGCCGTCTGCTCGGTCGTCCAGACGGACCTTGGCGGGGCTGTTCTGATTTTTGCCTCGGGACCAACGTCCCAGCCTGGCCGGGCCCTTCGCGTCGAGGGCGTCTTCGGCGGCGTTAGGATAACGTCTCGCTGCACCACAGCGCTTGCAGACGCCGCGGCTGGTGACGCCGTGCGGCGTCTCGATTAGCCAGTGGTGTTGGCAGGCCTTGTTTGTCCGTGCTCTTTGGCTCTTGGTGGCGACTCGTTCGCTCATCCCCATGCTCCTTGCTCCATGCTCTTGGTACTATCCCCTACTAGTGAGACGCTCTAGAGTCAGTAAACGTTCCCAGACTGCCAGGGTCTGTAGCGTAGCACACGATCTTTTCCTGTGTCAAGGTTACCACGATAAAATAACTTGTTTCTTGGTAAAGTCATTGCCTGGCCCTACTTCATTCGTTATACTGCGAGACAAGAAGCAGTCTGGTACCCCACTGTTTTAGGTATCGATGATAACTACTAAGAGCGAGATATTGGCGCTTCTCAAGCGCAACGGCGGCCACAGCGTGGCTGAACTGGCCACCGACATCGATCTCGCCCCGATCACCATTCGACAGCATCTCACTCACCTCCAGCGCGATGGCCTTGTCCTCGCCGAGCAGCAATCGCAGGCGAGCGGACGTCCGCGCTACATCTTCCGGCTCAGCGCCAAGGGCCACGCGGCGGCCTTCCCGGCCCGCTCCGATCGGCTGGTGGAGCTGTTGCTGCGGGAGATCGGCCTGCTGGACGGGCGCGAACTGGAGGGACGTGCGCCGCAAGAGAAGACGAAGCTGGTGCTTGAGCGGCTCGCCCACCGGCTCGCCGATGAGTATGTACCGCTCCTAGAAGGCTGGCCCCTCCAGGAGCGGGTCGTTTTTGTGACCGAAGTGATGCACGCGGACGGCGGCTTCGCTGAGTGGGAGCGGACCGCGAGTGGATACGAGATCCGCGATTTCAACTGCCTCTTCCATCGCTTGCTTCAGGGTGAGGAAGAAGATGAGGTATGTCAGTGGCACCGCAGCTTCCTCAGCCGAATGCTTGGCATGGAGGTGCAAGTAAGTCCCTGTCCCGATGAGGCCGGCCAGTGCTGTCGCTATCTGGTCGAAGAGCAGTCCGCCGCGCCGGTCGAATCAGCCCAAGCGGTCGATACGCGGAGCTAGCTGAGTAAAGGAGACTATGCCAACCGAACAAGAGATTCTCGAAGCGCTCAAGCAGGTGGAGGACCCCGACCTCCACCGTGATATCGTCTCGCTTGGCTTCGTAGGTGACCTGAGCATCAACGACAGCCGTGTCGAGCTTCGCATCGTGCTCACCACACCCGCCTGCCCCGTACGCGACCAGTTGAAGACCCAGATCGAGGAGATCCTCCTCGCCATGCCAGACGTCGAAGAGGTCGACGTGACGATGGACGCGGAGGTGCGCTCCTCCTCGCCCACGGGCAACACCAAGCCGGTGGAGGGCGTGCGGAACATCATCGCCATCGCCAGCAACAAAGGCGGGGTAGGTAAGTCGACGGTCGCGGTGAATCTGGCGCTGGCGCTGGCGAAGCGTGGCGCCGCAGTCGGCATTATGGACGCCGACGTTACTGGCCCCAACATCCCGATCATGATGGGGTTCAAGGCCGGCTTCATGGCCGAAGGCGAGCGCGGGCTCACCACCGTGGAGAAGTACGGCGTGCGGCTGGTCTCCCTCGGCTTCGTGCTGCCCAAGCTATCGCCGGTGGTATGGCGTGGGCCCATGGTGGGCACGGCCGTCCGCCAGCTTCTGCATGACATCAAGTGGGGCGAGCTGGACTATCTCCTGATCGACCTTCCGCCCGGCACCAGCGACGCCTCGATGAGCCTGGCGCAAGAAGCGCCCATCTCCGGCGTCGTCATCGTCAGCACGCCGGCGGACGTGGCCTGGGAGGACGCCGGCAAGGCCGTGGCGATGTTCGACAAGCTGAACGTGCCCGTCTTCGGCGTGATCGAGAACATGAGCTACTTCCTCTGTCCCCACTGCGACGAACGGACCGAGATCTTCGGCTACGGTGGCGGCCGCACCGCGGCTGAGGAGCTGGGGCTGGAGTTCCTCGGCGAGATTCCGCTGGACATGAAGACGCGCGTGGGCGGCGATATCGGCGTGCCCATCGTCGAGTCCGACCCCGATTCCCCTCAGGGGCAGGTCTTCATGCGTCTCGCGGAGCAGGTGGCGGCGCGTTGTAGTACGCTTCAGTTCGCCACCGCTGGCGTAGAATAGAAGTACAATAGACAATGAACACACAGTTATCCCGAACATACAGTTACACCACGTTTGAAGGAGAATGACCTGTGACCTTACGATTTTTCCGCCGCAAGACATCGGCGGCTGAAACTCCGCCTGAGGAGCCAGCGTCTGGCCCTGGCGGCGAACCAGAAGAGTTAGCGCCTGCGCCACCGCCCGGTACGGGCGGTGAGCCAGAGGAATCAACGCCCGCGCCGGCGCGACGTCGACGTCGCGGTGGCAGCACTAGGGGCTCATCGAAGAGCCGGGCGAAGCCAGCCGCTCCTGAAGCTACGTCTGAGCCGGAGCCCGACTCCGCTACCAAGTCTTCCACCCCAAGCAAGACGCGTCGCGGGCGGCGCGGCGGTGGCCGCAAGTCAGCGGCGTCTGCCGACGCGCCTGCGGCGTCGAAGACGGCGCAGGTAACCCCGCTCCGGCCGGAGTTGGGGGCGCCCGAATCGCTGCTGGAGCACCTCACGGAACGACAGTTGGCGTCCCTGAATGGGCTGCAGAGCGTGCTCTCTGCGATTGAGAACCGTCTCGCCTCCATGAGCCGGCTCGGGGGGATGGCAGAACGGCCGCGTGTTGGCATCTTCGTCGACGTGCCGAACATCGTGTACGCGGCCGAACGGCTGAAGATTAGCATCGACTTCGGCAAGCTGATGGAGTTCCTGAGCCGCGACCGGGAGCTGGTGCGCGCCAGCGCCTACGCTCCGATTAACGATGACCCTGATACCGCGCTGGAGACGCAGCGGTTCGTAAAGCCTTTCGTCGGCTTAGGCTACCGCATCGTCACGAAGCAGCTGAAACGCTTCTCCGACGGTTCCACTAAGGCGAACTTCGATGTGGAGCTGGCCATCGACGTGCTTACTATGTCCGACCGGCTGGACATCGTCGTACTGGTCTCCGGCGATGGCGACTTCCGACGGCTGGTGGAGCTGGTCGCGAGCAAGGGCGTGCGCGTGGAGGTGATCGCCTTTGGCGAGAGTACCGCCGCTGAGCTGCGCGCCGTGGCCGACGAGTACACTGATATCCGCGACCACATAGCGGAGCTCCGCGTCAAGTAACCATGCCCGACGCCTCCACTGTCCTCATTGCGGAGGACTACCCGGACTTCCGCGCGCGCATCCTCGCGCTGATCGAGCCGCTCGCCCTCACCTGTATCGCCGTCGCCAACGGTCGCGAGGCGATCGACGTGTTGCGCGACGGTTCACAGGAGTTGCATTTGCTGATCACCGATATGGACATGCCGGTACACACCGGCTGGGAGGTTATCGAAGCGGCGCGAGAGCACCGAGGCGAGGCGCTGCCTATCATCATGCAGACCGGCGAGGGGAAGTACAGCTACGTCCGGCGTCGCGCGGAGGAGCTCGGCATCGTCCTGATCGATAAGCCGGACGTGGACGCGCTGCTGATCCCCGCCGTGCGCGCCGCGCTCGATCTTTAGCAGACGGCTCGCCCGTTGTAGCCAAGGGCAACACGAGGCCCCTCCGCTTGTAGGAGGGGCCTCGCTACAGGTAATGACGAACGCAACGGATTAGTCGTCGTCGTCCTCTTCGTGGACCCTAATTTCGCTGGCGATGCAGATGCCATCGACGAAGTCGCCCTTGGCGCGGACTTCGGTGCCGTCGGCCATCGCTTGGGCCAGGTCGCCGCGCACCTCTTCGGCGCTGGAGGCATCGATGGTGATGCCGTTGATCACGAGCGGGTCGAGGCTGGTGATCGGGCCGCGAAGCTCACATTCGCCATCCTCGATCTCCGTTCGAGGCTCGTCGCCTTCCGCGTCGTCGTCGTCCTCGT
>JACZTE010000296.1 GCA_022573935.1 Chloroflexota bacterium | reverse complement strand
TCTTCGCCTTGGGTACCACCGACGCGCTACAGGCGGTGCTTCAGCTCCATCCCGGGCCGCGGCACACCTTCCTTAGCTGCCAGGTACAGCACTTGGAGACGATGCTCCGCTACTACCACCTGCCCGATCAGCAGAGCATGATGCGCATGCTCGTCGACAGCGAGACGCTACAGCCTGCCGAGGGGAACACGCGCGGCCTGACCGGACGCGACGTGCACACGATCAACCGCCTCTATCGCAGCGCGGGAACGCCTGCGTTCTACAGCGCGGAGAACATCGACGATGCCGTCTACTACGGCGCATATGAGGGCGGCAGCCTGGTGGCGGTAGCCGGCACGCACGTCGTCTCTCCAGACGAGGGCATCGCCGTCCTGGGGAACGTCTTCACCCATCCTGGTTTCCGCGCGCAGGGGCTGGGGGCGCTCGTCACCAGCGCCGTCACCCGCCACCTGCTGACAAGCTGTCGCGAGGTAGTGCTCAGCGTCGACCCGCGCAACGTCACGGCGGTAGCCGCGTATCGGCGGCTGGGTTATCGCGACGTAGGCCGCCTGATCGAAGGGGCGGCGGTGCGCCGCGATCTGGGCGTGGGCGCCTTCCTGCGACGACGCCTGGCGGCGCTGCGTGGACGGCGCTACGACGCGGAGGTCGTGAGCATACCATCATGAGCGATGAACACGACCGGACAGCACAAGATTAACTGACGCCCGCTGGGCGCATGAAAGGAAGGGAGCATCCTTGACGACGCAATCTACGGCGACGAGCGACATCAGCGATCCGCGCCTGGCGGAGGAGGGCGTCCGGCGCATCGAGTGGGCGGCGCGGGAGATGCCGGTCATCGCCACGATCCGCGAGCGGTTCGCCAAGGAGCAGCCGCTGCGGGGCGTGCGCCTCGCGGGGTGCTTGCACGTCACGACCGAGACCGCCAACCTGGCGTTGGCCCTACGCGACGGCGGCGCGGAGCTTGTCCTCTGCGCCAGCAACCCGCTGAGCACCCAGGACGACGTCGCAGCAGCTCTCACGGTTAAGTACGGCATTCCCACCTTCGCCATCAGGGGCGAAGATAACGACACCTACTATCGCCACCTCAACCAGGCGCTGGACAGCCGTCCCCAGATCACCCTGGACGACGGCGCCGACCTGGTCGCCACGATCCACCGCGAGAAGCGCGAGCTGATCGAGGGAATCGTCGGCGGCACGGAGGAGACGACCACCGGCGTGATCCGCCTCCGCGCGATGGCGAAGGACGGCGCGCTCGCCTACCCGATCATCGCCGTCAACGAGGCGAACACGAAGCACCTGTTCGACAACCGCTACGGCACCGGCCAGAGCACCCTCGACGGCATCACCCGCGCGACCAACGTACTGTGGGCGGCCAAGCAGGTCGTCGTCGTCGGCTACGGCTGGTGCGGGCGCGGCGTGGCGATGCGCGCGCGGGGGATGGGCGCTCAGGTGATCGTGACCGAGGTCGACGCGCTGCGAGCGCTGGAGGCGTCGATGGACGGCTACAGGGTGATGCCCATGCAGGAGGCGTCCGCCATAGGCGACATCTTCATCACCCTCACCGGCGACAAAAACGTCATCGATGGCAGCCACATGGAGGCGATGAAAGACGGGGCGATCCTGGCCAACTCCGGCCACTTCGACTCGGAGATCAACCTGGAGGCGCTGGCCGCGATGGCTGAGAGCCGTCGCCCGGTGCGTGCCTTCGTCGAGGAGTTCCGGCTGGGGGACGGGCGCCGGCTCTTCCTCTTGGCCGAGGGCCGTCTGATCAACCTCGCCGCCGCCGAGGGCCACCCGGCCAGCGTGATGGACATGAGCTTCGCCAACCAGGCGCTCAGCGTCGAACATCTGGTGCGCCAGGAGAAGCGCCTCTCGCCGGAGGTCTACACCGTGCCGCAGGAGATCGACGATGAGATCGCCCGCCTCAAGCTCGCCGCGATGGGCGTGCACATCGACGAGCTGACCGAAGAACAACGCGCGTATCTTTCGAGCTGGGAAGCAGGCACGTAGCCGCAAGGAGCTGACCGATGAGCGATACCACCTTCATGACCTCGCCCTCGCTCTTCCTCACCTCAGAATCGGTGACGGAGGGGCACCCGGACAAGCTGTGCGACCAGATATCGGACGCCATCCTGGA
>JACZTE010000017.1 GCA_022573935.1 Chloroflexota bacterium | reverse complement strand
GTAGTTGGGGAGGAGCTGCTTGCGGTATACGCCGGCCAACCGGCCATCGTAGATGACGGCTGCGGTATTGTAGATCTCCCCGCCCTCCTCATCCACGAAGCCGACGACGAGCACGACACCCTGAGCCTGTCGAAGTGTGCCCTCGACGATGCGCTCAAGCGCCGCCTTGTTATCGAGGACGAAGTGATCGCGGAGCAGCAGGTCTTCGGGCGGATAGCCGGTGACCGTCAGCTCCGGAAAGGCGATCACGTCGACGCCCAGCTCCCGCGCGCGCTGCGCGTACTCCAGCACCTTGGCGACGTTGCCATCGAGATCGCCGACAGTGGTGTTGATCTGAGCGAGGCCGATTCGTAGGCTGCGCATAGTTAGTGTACTCGATACGCTAATTGGCTTCTCTTCATTATCGACGCTTGGGCCGCGAGGCGTCAAGGGAAGCGGAGGTGGCTCCCGATGGTAGCTTCTCCACGGCCCCGTTTCCCCACCGCTTCTCCTGCGCTACCATACGTATGGCTCTACCCCAGCTTGAAAGCTGGGGCATGCTCTGCGTTCCTCATGCCGCGCCATTCATGGTGCGGTGACGCGAATCGACCTCACGATCTGGAAAGGAACACTGCCATGCGAAGGCTCTTCACTCTAGCCGCCATCCTCGCCACGATCGCCCTGCTCGCCGCGGCCTGCGGCGGCGGGACGACTTCCGAGCCGGACGACAACTTCTGGCCCGAGGTGTTAGAGCTAAAGGACCGCGAGATTACCGTTCTGCTCGGCAACTCGCAGCTCGCCATTGGCGACGACCGGTTCCTCTTCATTCTCCAAGACAGCGAAGGCCAGCTCATCCTGAACGCGCAGGTGACCGCGCGGTTCTTCAAGCTGGAGGGCGAGGAAGGGACGCTGAAGACGGAGACGCCGACCAGGTTCGTCTCGCTGGAGGAGAACCAGGTCCATGAACACGAGGACGGTACGCTCCACACCCACACCGGCAACGACGTCGGCGGCTACGTCGTTGCCTTCCGCTTCGACGAGGCCGGCAGCTGGGGCGTCGAGGTAGAGGGCCAGCGCGATGGAGAGGCGTTCGATCCGCTGCGCGTGCGCTTCACCGTACTAGAGCAGGGCACCGTCCCCGGCATCGGCGAACCGGCGCCGCGCTCGCAGCAGCTCACGCTCAGCGACGTTGCGGACATCTCCGAGATCGACACGAGCAACCCTCCCCGCCCGGAGCTGCACGACCTGACGGTGGCCGAGGCGCTGGACGCCGGCAAGCCGATCGTCGTCGCCTTCGCCACGCCGGGCTTCTGCACCAGCCGCCTCTGCGGGCCGGTGGTGGACGAAGTCCTCGTGCCGCTGTACGAGCAGTACGGCGATCAGGCAACCTTCATCCACATCGAGCCGTACGTGCTGGAGGACGCCCGCGCCGGCCGCGGCCTGATCCCGGTCGCGGCGCTGGCGGAGTGGGGATTACAGAGCGAGCCGTTTGTATTCGTCGTCGACAGCGACGGCCTGATCGCGGGCAAGTTCGAAGGCATTACCAACGCGGAGGAGGTTGGGGCGGCACTGGAGGATCTGCTCGGTCCGTCCTGAGCAGCGCGCTACCAGGGCAGCGCCTGGTCGACGCCCATCGCAACGAAGAGCAAGCCCAGGTAGGGGATCGAGTAGAGGAAGAGCGCTCTCGTCGCCTGCATTGTCGGCCATCGCCACATTCGCAGCGCTAGCCCGACGAAACCGCCGCCCAGTACGAGCGCCGTTCCGAGATAGAACAGCCCCATGTCAGCGACGGGCACCAACGCCAGCGTGCAGGCGACGAGCAGGCCACTGTAGAGCAGCACCTGCCGTCTCGTCTCAGCTTCGCCCTTGACCACCGGCAACATCGGCACGCCCGCCCGCGCGTAGTCGGCGCGATAGCGGAGCGCCAGCGCCCAGAAGTGCGGCGGCGTCCAGAGGAAGACGATGCCGAAGAGCACCAGCGCCGGCCAGCCCAGCCCGCCGGTGACGGCCGCCCAGCCCACCAACGGCGGCATCGCCCCGGCAGCGCCACCGATGACGATGTTCTGGCTGCTGCTGCGCTTGAGCCAGATAGTGTAGACGAAGACGTAGAAGGCCAGCGCCGTTATCGCCAGCACCGCGCTCAACAGATTCGCTCCCAGCACCAGCACGACGAAGGCGAGAACTCCCAGCGAGACGCCGAAAAGGAGCGCTCGCTCCGGCTCCAACGTGCCGGCGGGCAGCGGCCGATCTTGGGTGCGGGACATGATGCCATCGATGTCTCGATCGAGGAAGCAGTTGATCGCGTTGGCGCCGCCGGCGGCCAGGGTGCCGCCCAGCAAGGTGACCAGCACCAGCCAGAGCGACGGCATCCCTCCTTGAGCAACGATCATCGTCGGTACCGTGGTGACGAGCAGCAGCGAGATGATGCGCGGCTTGGTGAGGGAGAGATACGCGTTCGCCGTCCGCAGCAAGCTAACGGTTGGGCGTCGAACTGCCGTCTTCGGCAGGTCTAGCGTCGGCTGCACAACGTCCTGTCGAAGCATCGCTTCTCCTAAGAGGCCCCGCCGGCAGGCAGGGTCGCCGATGCCGGCTCGACAGTGCCCTGCCGTGGCAACGCCCGGCCGGCTCGTTCGTCTTCAGTCTGCGGCAGCGGCTGAGTCGCTCGGTGAGCGAGCAGCGACGCGGTTACCAGCGCCCCCCAGATAGCCATGGCTAGCGCCAAGTGGGTCGCGGTCGCCGAAGGTTGGAGCAGCGTCCAGATATTTGCCGCGCCCACTAGCACCTGCACCCCGTAGAGCGCCATTGCGAACCGGACCGTCATGAGCACGGCCCGATTCCAGTGCTGCTCGCGCTTCGCGCGGACAGAGACGTACACCAGCAGCAGGCCGACGCCCACGGCGGCCATCCGATGCCCAGCGTGGATCATCGCGAGGCGGCCGCCCTCCGGCATGAGCTGCCCGTTGAACAGCGGCCAGTCGCGGAAGGCCAGGCCCGCGCCGCTGCCGCTCACGAAGGAGCCGGTCAGCATCAGGCCGAAGGTGGCCAGCGCGGCGAAGATCGCCAGGTTTCGGAACGAGGCCGCGCTACGCCGCCGTTCGGCGCTGGGCGCGGGCTCGATATCGAAAGACGCGACCGCGATGAGCAGCAGCGTCGCCAACAGTGTCGCCGCCAGCGCCATGTGGGCCATCACCATGTTGGCCGGCAGGTCGTTGAGGACGGTCAGCCCGCCCAGCACGATCTGTCCCGCCACCAGCGCCAGCGCCGCCGTCGCGCCCCACAGTATGACGGGCGCTTGGCGCTGAGAGCGCCAGGCGACGACGGCCATCGCCAGCACGAGCAGCCCGACAACGGAGGCGAGCAGTCGATGGGAGAACTCGATCAGTATGTCCGGCTCCAGCGGCGGTATCAGCTCCCCTTGACAGCGAGGCCAGTCCGGGCAGGCATCGCCGGAGCCCGTGGCGCGCACCACGCCGCCGAGGACGATCAGCGCGAACGTGGCAGCGCATGTGGCCACGGCGAGCCAGCGGTACCCGTTCGGGGACGACGCTCCCTCAGCTACGTTGGTCTCCGTCTTCATCCGCTCCCGCTTACGCGCTCTCGTTTGTGATGCAGGGTACAAGGGGACTATATCAGGTGCCACGTCTAATCGCAAAATGCGCCGAACCGCTTGACCGTATCGGCACATTGTGATACGAGATACAAAGCATGGCTCCTGACGAAAACGAGTCTCCGCCCGACCAGCACGCAGAGGACGAAGAGGTCCACCAGCGGGTAGTCCTGCCCCTCGTCCTGCCCCTCGGGGTCTTCCTCTTCGCCATGCTGGTGATCTACGGCCTCTCACGCATCTTTCTTGAGCTCAACGAGGTGGAGATTGGCGGTGTCACCCTGGCGACGCCGCTAGCCATAGCCGTCTCCCTCGCGATCCTGGCCACCGCCTGGTATGTGGCCAGCCACCCGCGCATCTCCCAGATGCAGATCGGCGCCATCGCCTTCGTCGCCGCAGCGCTGCTTACCGGCGGCACGATCTTCGCCGCCGTTTACGACGGAGGCGAAGAGGAGCATGTGACGGGCGAGCCGACAGCGACGCCCTCCGGCGTCGCTGATGTCATCGTGATGGGGGACAACTTCTTCGTCTATAACGACGCAACAGCGCCGGAGATCGTAGTCGCGGCAGGGCAAGAGATCACGCTCGAGATCACGAACGACGGCAACGCGCTCCACAACATGCACATCGGTGACACGAGCGGCAACTACGAGATCGGCGTCTGCGCGGTGGGAGATCCCGAGCCGTGCTCCGACCCCGGTGAGATATTCGCTGGCGACACCGCCACGATCACCTTCCGCCTCGACGAGCCTGGCACGTACTCGTTCCGCTGCGACTTCCACCCGCTCGAGATGGTGGGGACGATTCGAGTCGAGTAGACCGCTAGCTCCACTTCGTTAGGCGCTCCTGGCCCCGCTCTTCCTCTACCTCCGTCCGTCGCGAGCCCTGCTCCTGCGTCTTCTCCAGCGCATACCACCTGAAGAAGACTGCGACGAGGAACGACCACAGGATCAGGCTGCCGAAGAGCTTCATCAGCCCGCCCGCGATCTGCTGGTCCTCGATGGGCGAGAGACCCCAGATACGCGGCGCCTCCTCGTAGAACGAGTAGACGACGCTGTCGGAGAAGGTGATGAACGAGGCCAGCACCGCCGGCACAAGCGATTGGAAGAAGAGATAGCCCATCTGGAGCGGGTGGGAGAGCCGGGGCAGCTGCGGCGTCGGGCTCAGGATGGGCCACCACATCAGCACCCCCGCCGCAAACCACATCGCGTGCATGAGGAAGTGCGGCCCCTCGTTGCGCAGCGCCCATTCGTAGAAGAACGGCAGGTGCGTGATCAGCAGCACGCCGTTGTACGCGCCAAGGCCGACTAGCGGGTGGGTGACGAGTCGGGCGACACGCGCCACGCCAGCCGAGCGTAGCGCGTAGTCGACCAGCCAGCCGGGCGTTCCCGCGATCAGCAGCGGCGCCGCCACCAGCGTGATCATCACCAGCTCCACCACATGGGCGCTCAGGAGGAAATTGTCAGCTAGGTGATCGACGATGGAGCCCGTCGCCAGGTAGAGCACCAGCACCCCGGACGAAAACAGCGCCACCTGGCGTCGGCTCACCCTGCCGCCGTCGGAGATGCGGGGGCGGAGTTCGGAGACCGCGTAGAGGTATGCTCCCTGTAGCAACAGCAGCGGCAGGATCACCTCTGGCTGGAAGGGCCAGTCCAGCCACTCGCGACCGCCGATGTGAAGGAGCGACAAGGCCTGCCTCTTCTCTTCAGACGAGAGATGAGCCGAGCGTGGAGAGGACGATGACGAAGAGGAACACGGCCAGCACCACTCCACTAAAGAAGAGGACAGAGAAGAGCCGGTTATCGAACCGCAGGTGCATGAACCAGAGCGCGACAAGGACAAACTTCATCGCCGATAGCACCATCAGGATGCCGAGCAATGCGCCTTCCAGCGCGTCGACGTAGTACACCGCTACCTCGACTGCCGTTACGACGCCCAGGATCAAGCCGACCATGATGTACTGACTAGGGCTGGGGTGTCCCTCGTGCGCAGCGATATCAGTCGGCGCCCATGCGGCATCCATCCTCGCGCGCGCAGCATCGACCTCCGGCCCAGGTGGCTGTGGCCAAGTGATCTGGACGGGTGCGAGCACCAGCAGCAGCCCGAGGACGCCCAGCGCCGCTAGCGGGACACCCAGCACGTACGCCGGGTTCTCCAGCCAATCCGTCAGGCTCAGCACCACCCACGCTAGCGTTACCATTTGCACCGCTCCATCATGCTGCCCACTTCATCGATCACTCGCTGCATCTTACGTTTGGACCAGGTAGATCAGGGTGAAGATCACGATCCACACGACATCGACGAAGTGCCAGTAGAGACCGATCAGCTCCACGTTGATGCTGTTCGCCGGCGTCAGCCGCCCTCGCAGCGTCATGACGAAGAGCGAGAGCAGGATGAGGACGCCAACCGAGACGTGGGCGCCGTGAAAGCCTGTCAGGACGTAGAATGTGGTGCCGAACAGGTTCGTGTCCAGCGACAGCCCCTGCCGGTAGAACTCGGTAAACTCGAACGCCTGGCCGGCCAAGAAGGTCATGCCCAACAGCGCCGTCGCCAGCAGCCAGGCTTGCGTCCCGCGCCGGTCTCCTCGCTGGATCGCCGCCAGCGCCAGCACCATGGTCACGCTGCTCATCAGCAGCACGAAGGAGGAGACCGAGGTGAAGGGGATGTCGTACAGATCGCTCGGTATCGGCCCGATCCCGATCTCCTCCGTCTTGTTCCGGTAGAGAAGATAGGTGGCGATGAGCGATCCGAAAAAGAGGCATTCGGAGCCCAGGAACAGCCACATCAACAGCTTCCGGTGATCCATGCCGGTCGTCGTCTGTAGTTCTGCTGCCGGTGCGTGCTGCAACGCGCGTACTCCTTACTCGGTCGCCGGTTCCAACGCCCAGCCGTAGAGGCCAACCAGCATCACCACGGCCCCCACAGGAAGAAGAGCGAAGTCATACATGAAGCCGAAGGCTATGAATGGGAAGCCGCTCGCGACGATGATGGGGAAGTAGGACGGCGAGGGCATGTGGATGCTGTGATGATCATCGGCCTCCTCTTCCTCGGCCTGCTCAGCCGCGCCCGCCACGACCCGCACGAGCTGGCCCTGCTCGTTCTCGACGTACTTCGTGTGCCAGAAATCGTCGAGCTCCTTCACCTGGGGAATCTCGGCGAAGTTGTAGACCGGCGGCGGCGACGGGATCGCCCACTCCAGCGTGCGCCCGTCCCACGGGTCGTCGCCAGCCCGCTCCTTGCTGCGAAGGCTGATCACCACGTTGTACATGAACACGAGGACCGAAACGGCGATGAGGAACGCCCCCACAGTCGATAGCATGTTCCAGAACTCCCAGCCTAGCCCCTCGGAGTAGGTCGAGATGCGACGTGGCATGCCCAGCATGCCCGAGATCATCATCGGCTGGAACGTCACGTTGAAACCGATAAACATCAGCCAGAAGTGCAGCTGGCCCCACTTCTCGTTTAGCAAACGGCCGGTGAACTTGGGGAACCAATAGTAGACTCCCGAGAAGAGGCCGAAGAGAGCGCCGCCCAGCAACACCTGATGGAGGTGGGCGACGATAAAGTAGGTGTCCTGCTGTTGGTAGTCCGACGGCACCATGGAGTGCATCACGCCCGTGAGTCCGCCGATAACGAACATGGCGAGGAAACCCACCGCGAAGAGCAGCGGCGTTTTCAGGCTAATCGAGCCACCCCACAGGGTAGCGATCCAGTTGAAGATCTTAATGCCGGTAGGGACGGCGATCAGGAGCGTGGTGAAGCCGAAGGCCGAGTTCGCCACAGAGCCCAGCCCTGTCGTGTACATGTGATGCGCCCAGACGCCCCAGCTCATGAGGCCGATGGCGACGCCCGAAAAGACCACGAACGGATAGCCGAAGAGCGGCTTTCGGGCAAACGTGGCGAATACCTCGGAGACGATGCCCATTGCGGGCAGGATCAAGATGTACACCTCCGGATGGCCGAAGAGCCAGAACATATGCTGCCATAAGAGCGGCGAGCCGCCCAGCTCCGCGTTGAAGAAGTTCGCGCCGAACAGCCTGTCGGCGAGCACCTGGAAGAGCGCGACGGTGATGATCGGCATGGCGAAAATAATGAGGAACGACGTGACCAACGTCATCCAGATAAAGAGCGGCATGCGAAAGAAGGTCATTCCCGGCGCCCGCATGTTGATGATCGTGACGATGAAGTTGAAGCCGGAGGCCATGGAGGCGATGCCGAGGATAAGCAGGCCAAACGCCCAATAGTCGATGCCGTGGCCAGGGGAGAACTCGGTAAGCGTAAGCGGCGCGTAGCCGAACCAGCCCGCGGCCGGCGCGCCCAGCTCGCCCTGGAAGATGTTGCCTCCGGTAAAGAAGCTCACGTTCATGAAGATGCCGGCCCCCAGAAACACCCAATAGCTGAAGGCGTTCAGGCGCGGGAAGGCCACATCACGGGCGCCGATCATCAACGGCACGAGCAGATTGAAGAACGCGGCGCTCAGCGGCATCACCACCAGGAAGATCATCGTCGTGCCGTGCATGGTGAAGAGCTGGCTAAACTGGTCTGCGTTCACCACGCCGCCGTTTGGCGTGGCGAGCTGCAATCGGATCACCAGCGCCTCAATGCCGCCCGCGAGGAAGAAAACGAAGGCGGTGACGCCGTACATGATGCCAATGCGCTTGTGATCGACGGTGGTGATCCAGCTCCAGATCCCGCTGTAGCCCGCAGTCTGATCGCGAGCATCGCGCAGCGCATCCCGCAAGGTCCCCGGCCGCTCTCCTATGGTCGCTCCTGCCATGGCTTACTCCCTACAGCGCTATCGCTGGCAGCCCGGCTCGCCTGGCTCCAAGGCCAGCTGTTCTTCGCACCACACCTGAAACTCCGGTTCCTCCAAGGCGATGATGGTAAACTTCATATTCGCATGTCCGATGCCGCAGAACTCAGCGCACTGGCCAGAAAACGTGCCTGGGCTGGTAGCGTTGAATTTCAGATCGTTGGTTCGCCCCGGGATCGCGTCCAGTTTACCGGCGAGCTTCGGCACCCAGAAGCTATGGTTGACGTCGACGGACTCGAGGTGGACGACAATCTCTCGGTCCACCGGGATGTACAGCTCGTCGACCGCAGCCCTCAGCGGCGTGCCCTCGGCATCCGTCAGCGACGGATACTCGAAGAGCCAGCTAAACTGTTGGGCCGTCACGTTCACGTGGAGGGCGTCCGCATCCGGATCACCGCCCAGGTCGATGATCGCAGCGATCATCGGCACCGCCAAGGCTAAGAGCACGATGGTAGGCGCGATCGTCCAGGCGATCTCCAACCGGAAATTCCCGTGGACCTGCTTGGGAATCGGATCATCATCGCTCCTGCGCCGAAAACGAACGACCGCGTAGAGCAGCGCTCCGGTGACGAGAATAAGGATGACCACCGCCGGCCACAGGGCCCAGTAGAACACCTCGAGCTGCTTCTTGGCGACGTCCCCTTCCGGCGCGAACGTGTTCTGATCGCCGCCGAAGGCGCTACAGCCGACGAAGAGGACGGCGAGCGAGAGCAAGAGCAAAGCCGCCACTAATCGCGTTCCGTGCCCGCTACGAAGGTTCACAAATGTTAGTGCCTCCTTGTACCTTGTATCACAAGCCAAAAATCAGCGTCAAGTGCACGCAAGTTCGTCTCAGCACTCCATCGTGCTCGCTTCGGGCGCGCGAAGATGGCGCCTGGAGCCGGCCGCCGAGCCGATGGTCGAAGGTGAGGGGACAGATCGAGGACGAGTAGGGTCGTGTCAGCCCTACTCGTCCTAGTTGGCGAACGTCACGCCGCTGCTATAAGCGAATGGCTCAGGCCGCTTTGCTTTCGGAAGATCGCTCCGGCGTCTTCGTCTTGGCCTGCTTGATTAGCTCCGTCAGCACGGGCACAGGCTGAAGGTCTTCTAGAAAAATTGGGCCCTGGCACCGCTCACAGCGGATACGGTCGCCTGGCCCTGGCGGAGATCCTTTATAGCCCTCGCGAGGTATGAAACCGTGCAGCACCAGCCTGTCGGTGCGAGTGCCTTCTATCTGACCGCTGACGTGTCCGCAGTGATAGCACTTAACATCTCCAACCACGCGCATGATGTACCCTCCTACTTCGCAGCTAGCCGTCGATGCAAACTATACAAACCTCTTGTTATTCGATCTTTCGGTCATCTCCTGAAAATCTGTGGGAAATTCCCCTATCTCGATATGGGATAGGAGTGGATTGGCGAAATGTCCTCGGTGGGAGCGCGAACGGGGCGCGCTAAGCTTCGATGCGTTCGATGCGAAAGCGCAGGGTGCCGGAGGGAGCGTCCACCTCGACTTCATCGCCAGCGCGATGCTTGAGGAGCGCCTGTCCTACCGGCGACTCGATGGAGATGCGGCCCTGCTTCGCGTCGACCTGGCCCGGCCAGACCAGCGTGTA
>JACZTE010000016.1 GCA_022573935.1 Chloroflexota bacterium | reverse complement strand
GCAAGTGACGTGGTGGCTGTGGTTGGCGTGAGGCCCTTCCGGTAGCCCCTCCATCGATACCACCACTCGTGTGGTCCCGTCGTCATCCTCGGTGAGGGTGGCTGTCCCAGTCACGCCCGATCCTTCCATCTCTGACAGGGTGACCGTGAGCTCCCCGGCACCGCCGTTCTCATCGTCGTCGTCACAAGCTATGGCAGCTATGGTAACCACGCCAACGAGAAGCCCAATGCCGATTAGTAGCCACTTCGTCCTCGTTGGGTGCCCGCCCTTCCTGGTAGTTCTGTGCTTCCCGCTGATTATCTGCATTCGCCACCGTAGCGTCAAGCAGAGTTGTGGCAGCGCACTGATTTCGCCCTCGATTGGGTACCGTGTGGTGACCCTATCAGAGAGCGGCTGTCAATGCAGGGATCAAGATTCGGAGTGTGCCTTCATCCTCGGCGGCGCGGCCTGGTACGCGCGGCGGCGGGAGGGGTAGGGGCCCGCGTACTTGTCGATTCTCTAGACCGCCGTCGCACCAACGAGAACTTCTCCTCTCGGCGCGCTTACTGCCTCTGACGGTTGCCGATCGCTGCGACCCCGACAACCCTACACGCCCCGCTGCGTCCCTCTCTTGACGGCTGCTTTTGCAGAAACACAGCCTAACTGGCCTGGGGGCCAAACGGCACATGACATCATGCCATTTGGCCCTATTTCGACCATCGATGGCTTGTGATGCTAAGCACAATGAATTCCGGGAATTCCGGCCCGGCTCCCACGGGGACAAGCTGCGTTGAGGGCTGATGCATGATGACCACCAAACTGGCGGATCCTGAGGACCCGATGGAGTTGGTAGGCGTAGGGCTGGACGAGGATCCAGGCGATGAGGCGCTTACGGAGATGGCGTGGTCGTTTGTGGAGGAGTACGCGCGTATGGGTTGGACTGGGGAGCGCATTCTCCGGATGTTCCATAGTCCCTCCTTCCGCTTGCCGCACAACATCCTGCGTCTCAAGGGTGAAGAGTTCGTTCAGAGCCTCGTGGCGGCTGTCGACGAGATGAGAGTAGGGCTCCGGCAGCAGACGGGGGATCGACCATGAGATCGGTAAGCCGTCGAACCTTTCTGAAACTGAGCGGTGGCGTGGCAGCTACTGCCATCATGATGGGCAGCCCAGCGGGTCTGGCTCTGCGGCGCCTGCAGCCTGTCTCCATCGGCAATCCCCTGGAAGACTATCCGAACCGGGATTGGGAGACCGTCTATCGCGACCAGTACGCCTACAACGATAGCTTCACCTTCGTTTGTTCGCCCAACGATACCCACGCCTGCCGGCTGCGCGCGTTCACGCGCAACGGCGTCGTCACGCGCATCGAGCAGAACTACGACGTGCAGAAGTATGCAGACCTTCTCGGCAATAAGGCCACCGCTCACTGGAACCCGCGCGGCTGCCAGAAGGGGCTGACCATGCACCGGCGGGTCTACGGGCCGTACCGCATCAAGTATCCGATGGTCCGTGAAGGTTGGAGGCGGTGGGCCGACGCCGGCTTCCCCGAGTTAACGCCCGAGAACCGCGACACATACATGTTCACGGCTCGCGGCCAGGACGTGTTCGTCCGTCTCTCCTGGGATGAGGCGTACGAATACATCGCCCGCGGGATGATCGCCATCGCCGAGCTCTACAGCGGCGAGGAAGGAGTCCGCCGGCTTGAGGCCGAGGGCTACCAGCCGGAGATGATCGAGGAGATGCACGGCGCCGGCACCCGCGCCTTCAAGCTGCGGGGTGGCATGGGCCTGCTAGGAGTTATCGGCAAGTACGGCATGTATCGGTTCTCCAACATGCTCACCTTCCTCGACAGCCACGTGCGCGGCATCGATCCAGACGAAGCGCTGGGCGGACGCAACTGGTCCAACTACACCTGGCACGGCGACCAGGCGCCAGGGCACCCGTTCGTCCACGGACTACAGACCTCCGACGTGGACTTCAATGACCTGCGCACCAGCCGGCTCCACATCCAGTGCGGCAAGAACCTGGTCGAGAACAAGATGCCGGAGAACCACTTCTTCAACGAGCTGATGGAGCGCGGCGGCAAGATCGTCACCATCACGCCGGAGTACAGCCCGGCGGCGAGCAAGGCTGACTACTGGATTCCGATACGGCCCGGCCTCTCTGACACGACGATCTTCTTGGGCATCACAAAGATCCTGATGGATCGCGGGCTCTACGACGAACCGTTCGTCAAGGCGTTCACGGACTTCCCGCTCCTGGTGCGCACCGACAACCTGAAGCGCCTGCGCGCCCACGAGCTGTTCCCGGGCTACCAGCTGGGGCTCTCGCAAGACGGACCCAGCTTCGCGCTCCAGGGGCTCAAGCAGGAGCAGTACGAGCAACTCGGCGACTACGTGGTCTTCGACCGAGGTAGCGCCAGCTTGCGAGCGATCACCCGCGACGACGTGGGCGAGCGAATGGGGCAGAAAGGGATCGACCCGGCGCTGGAGTACAAGGAAACGGTGCGCCTCGCGGACGGCAGCGAGGTCGAGGTGATGACCCTCTGGGAGATGTACAAGATCCACCTCCGGGATTACGACCTCGACACAGTAGAGGAGATCTGCGGCGCGCCGAAGGAGCTCGTCGAGCGGCTTGCTAACGACATCGCCACGATCAAGCCCGTCGCCATCCACATCGGCGAAGGGATCAACCATTGGTTCCACGCCACGCTGCACAACCGGGCGACGTACCTCCCGCTGATGCTCACGGGCAACATCGGCCAGCCCGGGGCAGGCTGCCATACGTGGGCGGGAAACTATAAGGCGGCTCTCTTCCAGGCCTCGCCCTGGTCCGGCCCCGGGTTCAAGGGCTGGGTCGCCGAGGACCCGCTCCAGCCGAACCTCGACCCTGAGGCCTCGGGCAGCGACATCAAGGTCAAGAGCCACACGAAGGGCGAGGAACCGGCGTACTGGGACCACGGCGACCAGGCGCTCATCGTCGACACGCCAGCCCACGGCAGAAAGATCTTCACCGGCAAGACCCACATGCCCACGCCGACGAAAGTGATGTGGTTCAACAACGTCAACATCATCAACAACGCCAAGTGGGCCTACGGCATCATCAAGAACGTCAACCCGAAGGTCGACATGATCATCGACCAGGACATCGAGATGACGGCGAGCGGCGAATACTCTGACTTCATCCTGCCCGCCAACTCCTGGATGGAGTTCCAGTCGCTGGAGGTGACCGCCTCTTGCTCCAACCCGTTTCTCCAGATCTGGGGAAAGGGCGGCATCAAACCGGTGTATGACAGCAAGGACGATGTCACCATCATCGCCGAGGTAGCGAAAAAGCTGGGCGATCTCCTGAATGACGGACGCCTCGCCGACTACTGGAAGTTCGCATTGGAGGGCCGGCCGGAGGTCTACCTCCAACGCTTGTTGGACGCTTCTACCACCACCAAGGGCTACAAGGTGGACGACATCATGGCCGGCGTGTACGGCGAGCCGGGCGCCGCGCTGATGATGTTCCGCACCTACCCGCGCATCGCCTTCTACGAGCAAACACACGACAATGTTCCGTTCTTCACCGATACCGGGCGCCTGAACGCCTACTGTGATATCCCGGAGGCGATCGAGCACGGGGAGAACTTCGTCGTGCACCGGGAAGGGCCCGAGGCGACGCCCTACCTGCCCAACGTCATCGTGAGCACCAACCCCTACATTCGACCGGACAATCAGGGCATCACTCCGGAGATGCTGCAAGAGAAGGTGCTGGACGCCGACCTGCGCACGGTCGCCAACAACAAGATGTCGTGGGCGGAAGTGAAGACCACGAAGAACCCGCTCTGGGAGCAGGGGTTCAGCTTCTACCTCCTCACCCCGAAGACCCGCCACCGCGTGCACTCGCAGTGGAGCAGCGTCGACTGGCACGCGATCTGGGACTCCAACTTCGGCGACCCGTATCGACAGGACAAGCGGATGCCGGGCGTCGGCGATCACCAGGTCCACATCAACCCCGAGGCGGCGAAAGATCTTGGCATCGAGGATGGCGACTACGTCTACCTCGATGCCAACCCGGCTGACCGTCCCTACCTGGACGCGAAGCCGGACGACCCGTTCTTCAAGGTAGCGCGTCTGATGCTGCGGGCCCGCTACAACCCCGCCTACGCGTACAACGTGCTGATGATCAAGCACGCACCCTCCATGGCGACCGAGAGGTCGGTGAAGGCCCACGAAACGCGCGCCGACGGCCGCGCTGTTTCCGAAGACACCGGCTACCAGGCGAGCCTGCGCTACGGCTCGCATCAGAGCCTCACCCGCGACTGGGCAATGCCGATGCACCAGACCGACACGCTGTTCCACAAGAGCAAGATTTCCCCGAGCTTCATGTTCGGCGGAGAGTCGGACAACCACGCCATCAACACCGTGCCTAAGGAGACGCTGGTGAAGATCTCGAAGGCCGAGCCCGGCGGCCTCGAAGGCAAGGGTGTATGGGAGCCGGCGACTACAGGCATGACTCCGGCCAAGGAAAGCGATGATATGAAGAAATACATGGCAGGCGGCTTCGTGCAGACGGAAGGGAGCAGCTAGCCGCAGCGGCTCAAGCCCGCGCGGCGCAAGGTGACAACCATGGCCGATGTGTACAACTGGCAGTTGGGACGGGAGATGCAGTACCGCTTCTCGGAGGTGCATCCGGAGCGGCAGTTCGTCGCGGTGTTCAACATCAACCGCTGCATCGCCTGCCAGACGTGTACGATGGCCTGCAAGTCGACATGGACCTTTAGCCGCGGTCAGGAGTACATGTGGTGGAACAACGTCGAGACCAAGCCCTACGGCGGCTATCCCCACCACTGGGACTTGAAGCTGCTGAAGCTCCTACAGGAGGCCAACCCCGGCGGCCAGAGGTGGGACGCATCCCAGCAAGATGACCGCCAACCGTACGGTGTCTTCAACGGCATGACCATCTTTGAGGCCGCCGCTAAGGAAGGCAACGAGCACGCTCTTGGCTACCTTCCTACCGATCAGGACTGGACGGCCCCAAACCTGTACGAGGATACGGCCAAAGGGCCCAAGGGAAGGCAAAACGAGAACGTCTCCGATGGCGCCGAGCTGCCGGAGCACAAGACCTGGTTCTTCTATCTACAGCGCATCTGTAATCACTGCACCTACCCGGGCTGCGTATCGGCGTGTCCCAGAAACGCCATCTACAAGCGCCCCGAGGACGGCATCGTCCTCATCGACCAGGAGCGCTGCCGCGGCTACCGCAAGTGTGTCGAGCAGTGCCCCTACAAGAAGTCGATGTACCGGCCCAACACACAGGTCAGCGAGAAGTGCATTGGCTGCTATCCCCGCGTCGAAGGCAGTGACCCGCTGACCGAGGGGATACCGATGGAGACACGCTGCATGGCCTCATGCGTCGGCAAGATCCGGCTGCAGGGCCTGGTGCGGATCGAGAACGGGGAGTGGGCAGAGGACCGCAACAACCCGCTGCACTTCCTGGTGCGCCAGGAGCGGGTGGCCCTGCCTCTCTACCCGCAGTTCGGTACCGAGCCGAACATCTACTACATCCCGCCCCGCTGGGTGCCGCGCCAGTACCTGCGCCAGATGTTCGGTCCCGGCGTGGACGACGCTATCGAACGGTACACAAACCCTTCGCGGGAGCTGCTCGCTATTCTGCAGCTCTTCCGCGCCAGCCAGCAGATCGTCTTCCGCTACGAATTCGAAGAGGGGGAGCAGGTAGTCGACACTGAGGTCAACGGCCGCCCCTTCGAGATGTACAACGACACAATCGTCGGTTTCAACTCGGAGGACAAGGAGATCGTCCGGCTCTCGGTCGTCGAGCCGTTCTTCGAGCGGCCCAGCCAGTATCAGAACTCTATCTGACGGAGGACAGGGTACGGTGACTCGAACGAGCGTGAGGCCAGAGCAGGCAGTGCATCGCGAGTTGGCTCGAAGCCTAGCGTATCGCGTCTTGTCGCAGTGCTTTGCCTACCCAACCGAAGAGGCCGTGGCAGAGCTGCGGAACGTCGATCTGCCTCAGGTATTGGAGGAGGCAGCGTACCTCCCCGGCCAGCTACTTCCGTTGCTGGGGACGCTCGAGGATCAACTGCGCGCGAACGATGCAGTCAGCCTTCAGACGGAACACCGGAGAGTGTTCTCGCACATCATGTCGGTGGACTGCCCGCCGTGCGAGACCGTGTACACGACCAGTCAAATCGTCCAGGAGGTCCAGGAGCTCGCCGACATTCGCGGCTTCTTCAGCGCCTTCGGCGTTGAGCTGGAGGAGAAGGAGCGGCCCGATCACATTAGCGTGGAGCTGGAGTTCATGCACCTCCTGACCTACAAGGAGGCCCATGCTTGGATCCATCACGTTCCGAGCAACGCCCGCCTCTGCCGTGGCGCACAGCGGAAGTTCATGCACGATCACTTGGGCCGCTGGGCAGGCGTGTTTGCGGAGCGGCTGCGCGCCAAGGCCAACGGTGGCTTCTTCGGCGCGGTCGCATCGCTTACCGAATCGTTCATCGCAGCCGATATCGCCCTGCTAAAGGTTCGTCCGGACGTACCGCTCAATGACCCTCACCTGGAAAGGCCCGCCCTGGAGGAGTTCAGCTGTCCGGTAAGCGAGGCATGTTCACCGGAGGAGCAAGCACACGATGATGAACATGCAGACTAGGTGGATAACCCTTGGGATCACGCTCCTGGCGCTCACGGCGGCGTTCGTGCTGACGATACGGGACGTCCAGTTGGCCTCGTCCCAGACGGTCACGCTGGTCGCGAAGCATAGCGAGGAGCCCATACCCCTGGACGACCCCTCGGCTGACGTGTGGAAGCGGGGCGCCCCGGTGAACGTTCCCCTGAGCGGCCAGCAGGCGATCCAGCCCAAGGCCGGAGGCGAGGGCATCATTACCGCCCGCGCTCTACACGATGGCCAGCGCCTGTACATTCGCGTGGAGTGGGAGGACGAGACCGAGGACATGCTGGCGAGCCGCCAGACTGAGTTCAGCGACGCGGTGGCAGTGCAGTTCCCCGCGACGGAGGGCGAACGGGTGCCGGCGTTCTGCATGGGCGATCCCAACGCGCCGGTCAACATCTGGCAGTGGAAAGCGGCCTGGCAGGCCGACATCGAGCAAGGCTTCGTCGACGTTGAGGACGCCTACCCCGACATGCAGGTCGACTTCTACCCATTCGAGGATGAGGAGGAGTTTTACCCCCCCAGAGCCGTGGGCAATGTCGCCGCGCGCCTAGCCCGGCAGACCGCCGCCGACAACCTGCTGGCGGGCAGCTTCGGCACACTCACGGCGGCAGAGGACCAGATGGTACAGGGGCAGGGCGAGTGGCGTGACGGACGGTGGAGAGTCGTGTTCGCTCGTGACCTGGCGACGGAGGGCGAGTACGCGCAATTCGCAATAGGAAGCAGCACGAACGTCGCCTTCGCCGTGTGGGATGGCGCTAAGCAAGAGCGGGACGGCATGAAGTCGGTCTCGCAATTCCTCACCCTGGACGTCTCCTCTGAGATCGCAGAGGCGCCTACCGGAGGCTTTCCCGCCTGGGCGATCATTCTCATAGTGGTGGGCGCACTAGTGCTGGTGGCAGCGGCGGGAGGCGCCTATCTCATGCAAGCGCGAGGCAAGGCAGCGTAGCCGATGCTCGGGCAAGCCGCGCCACGCTTAGCCAAATGGAGACTGGCGCGGCTCAGACTCGATCCTGCCATCGTGCGGCAGTTGGCCGCCGCGCTACTGGCCGCTGCCCTGCTTGAAGTGGTCTTGCTGCGTCTGGTAACGCGAGTCGGCGTCTACCTGCCACGGGAAGAGGCGGTGAACAGCGGGTTTGAGGCTGCCTCGTTCTTGGGGTCGTTGGCGTTCAACTTCGCGTCTATTCTGGCGACTATCCTGATTGTGCTCCTGCTGGGATCGATGGTTTTACGGATGCAGAACCAAGTTGCCCGCCTGCTGGTGGCTGCACTCTCGGTGCTGATGCTCTGGGGCCTCGGCTGGAGCCTGGCGACAGGTGCTCTCGCCGCCGACGCCCTGTTCGGGTTCGCGATGACGTTGCTCGTCGTTCTTGTCGGGATCGTGCTGGTGAGCCAGCGCGAGACGACGCTGGCTGGGCGGCTGGCTCTTGGCCTGATCGTTGCCGCCTACGTCTGCTATCAGTACTACACATTGGGCTATCTCACCGTTCGACTGCTCGACTATGCGGCCGTGCCGCCGCTCAGCATCGCTACGCTGCGGCTTGGCGAGGGCTTCGTCGTGGTATCTGGCGGTGCTGCATTCTGGGCCTGGGGCGCCGGACGCTGGCGAAGCGCGGGGCCGGCGGGGATGGCACTCGTGGCGGCGCTAGTGCTGGCCGTGGCCTTCGGCAGTCTCGCCCCGGCATCCACCACATCGATTCTGGCCCTCTGGACGACAGGGATGAGCTTCTTCTTCCCGCTCCCGGTGTATCTCCTCTCGCTGGCTCTGTACCTGCTCACCGTGGTGGCTTGCTTGCGGAGCGGCGATGCGTCCTCGTCCTGGATTGGGGCCGGCTTGCTCTTGCTGCTGATCGCTGGATACATGCCCGAGGCCACCTATCACCACCTGTTGATTCTGCTGGGCGTGGCCTTCCTCAGCGGTGCCGCTCAGTTGGGCAGTGGGATCGGCACTCGGCTTCAGGCATCCGAGCTTCGGGCTGGGGCCGGATCATAGACGCAGGATGGGTCATCTGCCAGACCGTCCCCGGTGAGGGCGTAAGCCCGCGCCCTCGGCTCCGAGCGCAGCTCCAGCATCGCATAAGCCCCTGGCTTCATACCGTCTTCATCAGTTGCGACAATACTTGATGAAGGAAGCAGGAGAGTCTGGAAGTCTCCCCATACACTGCTGTGCGAGTACTACTGGTCGAAGACGGGCGGAGGATCGCGGAGTTTGTCCGCCAGGGGTTGTCCGAAGAAGGCCACGCCGTCGATGTCGCTCCTGACGGAGAGGAGGCGCTGGTGGCTGTGGTGGCGGCGCTACTTTTCGCCTGGCGCGATACCACTCCGGAGCCAGCCAAGGCGTCGGGGCCTGGGATGTCCCTTTGGCGAGAGAAACCCTGAGCAGCCGACATCCTCCTCTCCGGAAAACCGAGGCCGCTGTGTCCTAGCGGCGTCGGCGAGAGGGTGTGCCAGAGCATGAAGTCGAGCAGGTTAGGTGACGAGGGAGCGCCCATCGCAGCGGATGAGCCCATGTCCCGGATCGCCTGACTGAAATATGTATCGCTCTTGCCCGAGGCACCAGGTTCCATCATTAATGGGCAGCGAGAAGGGACCGAACTGCATGGCGGCCGGCGCTGCTATGGTGGCTCGCGCTCCATGATCTCCCGCACCCAGGCCAGCTCTTCCTCGTCCGGCTCCACCAGCTCGAACGGCCCGGTGTAGCGCTGCGTCTCCTTGTGCAGGTCGATGAGCTTCTCGCGGCTGTGCGTCAGAACGTGGCGCAGCTCGGGGATCGCCGGGTCCTCGCCGTCGAACTCGACGGCCACGGCCTCGATGTTCTGCTCAACGGCACCAAGCCGGCGCCACTGTTCGACCACGCCTGACTGCAGTAGCTTCTTGTGCACGTCCACGATCTCGTCGATCTGTGACGGCTCGCCGGTGTCCAGCTCCAGCTCTGCCAGGTACGGGATCGGCGCCGTTGGGCCCCGGCGGTACGCCTCTCGCGCCCGCTCACGCCAATGCCGGTGTGCCCTGACCTCGCGTTCCTGGTCGTCGGGCCGAACGTCGTACGCCTTCGCCCACTCAGGCTCGACCGGCGCCGGCTCTCCCAGCCGGTCGTAAAACGGCCCGACCTGCACCAACAGCCTGTTTCCCTTGCCTTTGCCTGGCAGCGTCCCTTCCTTGACCTGGGCCGCCATCTCTCGCTTCTTCTCCGCCCTCACGCGCTCCCAGGACTTAGGCAACACTATGACATCATCGTGTGGGTCGTCGCCCTGATCCGGGTCCAAGTCCTCCTCCGACCAGCCCTCGTGGCGCTCGACCAACAGCTCGGCCAGCTCGGCGGCAGGCTTGTACTCCCCCCGCGCCTTCTGC
>JACZTE010000295.1 GCA_022573935.1 Chloroflexota bacterium | reverse complement strand
CACTGGCCAGCACGCCACCACGCGTCTCTGCCTGGAGGCGCTGGAGGAGCGCCTGCGGCCTGACAGCGACGTGCTCGACGTGGGCACAGGCTCGGGCGTCCTCGCCATCGCGGCGGCGCTGTTGGGAGCGGCGCGCGTCGACGCCGTCGATGTCGATCCGATAGCGGTACAGGTGACCGAGGAGAACGTCGCCCGCAACGACGTCGGGCGCATCGTGCGGGTGGCCCAGGGCTCGCTGGGCGAGGCGTGGCCCTTTCGCAAGCCGGCCGCCGGTCGATACGACGTGGTGCTGGCGAACCTGAGCGCCCGCATCGTGCAGGAGCTGGCGCGACCGCTGCTCGCGGCGCTGCGGCCGGATGGCGTCGCTATCGTGAGCGGCATCATCGATGAGCGGGAGGCCGACTGTCGCGCCGCGCTGGCTGCGGCGGGAGGCCGCGTCGTCGAGACGCGGGCGGAGGAGAGTTGGCGGCTGTTCATCGTAGCGTCTTGAGGTAGTGGGTCAATCTGCAACTCTTGCATATCGTAGCCGAGCCTTTCCAGGCTCGGCAGCGGCGAGGCTAGAAGGCCTCGCCTACGGAGAAGCACGGGGCGTATTCAAACTGACCCACTACCGGTCTTGACGGATACGGCACGTATGTTCTATGATCGCGTTCGTTGCATGATGTTCTGCATGAGGAGGTAGGCCGGCATGAAGTACGCACTGCGCGAGACGAAGCTGGGCTGGGTGGGTATCGCTATCGAGGACGGGGCGATCGTCGCTGCCGCGCTGCCCAGGTCGCGCGAGGCGGCGCAGCAGGCGATGGTTGAATGCGGCGCCGATGAGCCCGCCGGCGACGAGGCAGCGCCACTCCTCGACCTGGTACAGCGGGCGGCCGAGGGCGAGGATGTGCCCACGAACGGGTCGCTGCGCTTGGTGGGAGGCACGCCGTTCCAGCGGGCGGTCTGGCAGGAGATGCGCTCGATACCGCGCGGCTCCACCATCTCGTACGCGGAGCTGGCGCGTCGGGTAGGCCGGCCGCTCGCGGCGCGTGCCGTGGGCCAGGCGGTGGGCGCCAACCCGATCCCGCTCCTCATCCCTTGCCATCGCGTGGCCGGCTCCAACGGTGGGTTGGGCGGCTTCGGCGGCGGGCTGCCGATGAAGCGGACGCTACTCAGGCAAGAGGGCGTGGCCGTCTAGCGCCGTCGCACACCGCCGACCTCACCCTCGTCCACGTCATGCTGAGCCTGTCGAAGCATCTCGCTCGAAGGCGCATCAGAGACCCTTCGCTCTCGCTCAGGGTGACCAGCCGCCGGGTGCGCGGCAAACCTCGCCTACGTGGTCGGGGTGTCCCGGCCTACCTGCGAGGAGAGGCCGGCGTGGCGGTACGGCTCCCAGTCCGGCGAGCTGACGTACGGGTCGAAGAACGTGAGGCCGGTCTGGAGGCAGCGATAGCCGTACTTGGCCCGCAGCCGGTCGATGCTGGAGTGGAGCTCCTCAAGCTGGAGCTTCCTCGGTTCGAACAGGCCAAGCTGTACCGCGTCGTCCGCCAGGTTCGAGGCGCCCAGCCCGATCAGGCGCACTGCCCGGCCGTCCCGCGATAGCGCCTGCGACAGCAGCGTCGCGCCCGTGCGGTAGATCTCCTCGTCTGAGTAGGTGGGGTGTTGGAGTGTACGGCTGCGGGTGATGGTCGAAAAGTCGCCGTAACGCAGCTTGAGTGTGACGCAGCGCGCCCGCCGGCCGAGGCGTCGTAACTCCGCCCCGATGCTCTCCGCGTAGCCCCCCAGCGACGCTCGCAGCACTGAGCGATCGTCGATGTCCCGCGCGAAGGTCCCCTCGCGGCTGACCGACTTCACCGGCCCTCGTTCGAAGGCGACCGGCGTGGGGTCGATCCCCCGCGCCCGTTCGGCCAGCACCGGCCCCCACTTGCCGAAGAGCGTTTGCAGTCGCGAGGCGGGGAGCGCCGCTAGCTGGCCCAGGGTGCGCACACCCAGGCTTGCCAACTGCGATTCCGCCTGCGGGCCCAGGCCGGGTAGCTGGCGCACCGGCCGCGGCGCCAGGAACGCCTCCTCCGCACCCGCCGGCACTTCGAGCAGTCCATCCGGCTTCGCTGCGTCCGAGGCTATCTTCGCCAGCGATTTGCCGCTGGCGATACCGACCGAGGCTGCCACTGC
>JACZTE010000294.1 GCA_022573935.1 Chloroflexota bacterium | reverse complement strand
TCCTCGACCCGCGCCGTGATGCCGCCATCGAGCCGGGCGAAATCTTGGTCGCGCCGGTGACGGACGCCGGCTGGACGCCGCTCTTCGTCGCGGCGGCGGGCATCGTCGTCGATATCGGCGGCTCCCTCTCGCACGGCTCCACCGTCGCCCGCGAGTTCGGCCTGCCCGCCGTCGTCAACGTCAAGCACGGCACGCGGCTGATCCGCACCGGCCAGACGATCACCGTCGATGGCGCCGAGGGCGTGGTCGTGTTGGGGGACTCGAACACCCCGTAGGGACATGGCGCTCGCCTTGTCCGCGACGCCGCAGTCGGCGAAACTGCCCGTATGCCCTGGGATCCTGATCGCTACGAACAGTTCAGCCGCGAGCGCTACGCGCCGTTCGAAGACCTGATCAAGCTCGTGCAGGTGCGCGAGGGGCTGCGCGTGATCGACCTCGGCTGCGGCACGGGCGAGCTCACCCGCCGCCTCGCCGACGCTCTGCCGGAGAGCGACGTCGTCGGCATCGATTCGTCGCCCGAGATGCTATCGCGCGCTGCGGAGCAGGCACGCCCCGGCCTGCGCTTCGAGCAGGGCACGATCGAAGCCGTGGCGGGCGAGTGGGACCTGATCTTCTCGAACGCCGCCATCCAGTGGGCGGAGGATCATCCGGCGCTCGTGCCCAGGCTGCTCGGCCTGCTGCGCCCGGGTGGACAGCTCGTCGTGCAGATCCCCTCGAACTTCGCTCACCCTACCAACGTGTTCATCGACGAGACCGCCGGCGAGGAGCCGTTCCGCGAGGCGCTGGACGGCTGGCTGCATCGCTGGCCCGTCCTCACCGTCGATGCGTATGCGGAGCTGCTCTACGCCCACGGCGGGGAGGAGCTCACCGTCTTCGAGAAGGTCTACCCCCACGTGCTCGACGACTCCGATGCGCTGGCGACGTGGATGTCGGGTACGGCGCTCGTGCCCTACTTCGAGCGGATGCCGGAGGCGCTCCACGAGCCGTTCATGGAGCGCTATCGCGAACGGCTGCGCGAGCGCTGGCCGGCGACGCCGGTGTTCTTCGGCTTCCGCCGCATCCTGCTCGCTACTACGCGAAGGTAGCGCTGGGCGAAAGTAGCAGCTACAACCGGCGCAGCGCCGGCACAGCGAGGGCGGCCAGCGCCGTCAACGCCAGGCAGACGCCCCCCATCAGCAGCAGGCCGTCCTGCGGCCCTATCGACGCGGCTAGCACTCCGGCCAACGCGGCGCCGACAGGGATCAGCCCTCGATCCAGGCTCATCAAACTCATCACGCGGCCGCGCATCGCCGGCGGGCTCAGCTCCAACAAGAGCATGTTCGTCAGCGCCATGTACGCCGGCGCCGTGCTCGCCGTCGCCATGAGCAGGACGATCGATAACGGCAGCGAGGTCGATCTCGAGAAGAGCATCAGTCCAAGGCTGAAGAACGCCAGCAGCACCAGCAGGAGCGGCCCGCGACGCCGCAGCCGCGTCTGCGACGCCAAGACCAGCGAGCCGATCAACGCGCCCACTCCTGTCACCACGCCCAGCATCGCTACCCCCGAGTCGCCCAGGTCTAGCACCCGCAACGCGAAGAGCGGCACGAAGACAGCTTGGTATGGCAGGCCGAAGGTGAACAAGATCAGCGCCAGCCCCAGGATGGAGAGTACCGGCGGGTTCCGCGCGACGAAGGCCAGGCCTTCTTGAATATCGTCTCGCCAGGAGGTTTCGCTGTCGTCCGGTCGCGGCTGGAAGCTCGTGTGAATCTTGGAGATGCTGACTAGCGCAAATACCATGATGATGCCGGCCAGAAGATAGACCAGCCCCACGTCGCGGAAGAGCAGCACCACGGCTAGCGCTGGGCCTAAGATGCGCGTGAAGTTAATCGCCGCCGTATTGAGGGCGAGGGCGTTGAGCAGCTCCGCCTCCGGTACTAGCTGTGGAATGATCGACTGGCGAGCCGGCTGGTAGAGCGCCAGCATCGTGCCCCCCAGGAACGCCAAGACGAAGACGTGCCACGGCTCCACGACATCGGTCAGCACCAGTATCGCGAGCAGGAAGTGCATCGACATGGTGCCTACCTGCGTGACGAAGAGGATGCGCTTGCGGTCGAATCGGTCCGCCGCCACGCCCGCGAGCAGCCCGAAGAGCAGCTGGGGCACCCAGCGGACGGATACC
>JACZTE010000293.1 GCA_022573935.1 Chloroflexota bacterium | reverse complement strand
GCGACGGACGGGGCGTCGCGGCGGCTCGGCTCATCGGGCAGGCCGCTCTTCACCACGGAGGTGCGAATCGAGGGCGAGGATGGCCGCGCCCTCGCGCCGGGAGAGCCGGGCGAGATCGTGGTGCGCGGGCCCACCGTGACGCCGGGCTATCTCAACGACCCGGAGGCGACGGCGCAGGCGCTGCGCGACGGCTGGCTGCACACCGGCGATATCGGCTACCTGGACGCGGACGGCGAGCTCTACGTGCTCGACCGGCGCGACGATCTGATCGTCTCGGGCGGAGAGAACGTCTATCCGGCGGAGGTGGAGGAGGTGCTGCGGTCGCACCCGGGAGTGCTGGATGCGGCGGTCGTCGGCCTCCCTGACGAGCGCTGGGGCCAGCAGGTCGCGGCGGCGGTCGCGCCTCGGCCGGGAGTCGAGCTAGACGAAGCGGAGCTGCTGGCCTTCTGCCGGAGCAAGCTGGCCTCTTACAAGGCGCCCGCGCGTATCCGCTTCGTCGAGGAGCTGCCGCGCAACGCCGCCGGCAAGCTGCTCCGGCGCGCCGTCCGCGAGGGCTGGTGAGGGTATCGACGGTTCCCTAGCCGTGCGATGGCTTGGTGGCCGCGTGCAGTGCCACCGTCCCGCCCACGAACGTACGCAGCTCGATCTGCGCAAGGCCGGCGTCCGCGAGGAGCGCGCTTAGGGCGGCAGCGTTTGGGAAGCCCTGGAGCGAGTTCGGCAGGTAGCGATAGGCGGCGGGATCGCCGCTCAGCAGGCCCGCAATCGGCGGCATCAGCCGGCCGAAGTAGAGCTTGTAAAACGCCCCGAAGAGTCCCGGCGGCGGTTGGGTCATGTCCAGGCAGACCAGCCGGCCGCCCGGCTTGAGCACCCGTGCCATCTCCGCCAGTCCCGCCGGCAGGTCGGCCAGGTTTCGCAGGAGAAACGCGTTCGTCACGCAGTCGAACGTCTCGGCGGGGTACGGGAGGTGGAGGGCGTCGCCGATCGTCCACGAGACGTTCGCGATCCCTGCCGCCTCAGCTTTGCTGCGAGCCGCCGCCAGCATCTCCGGCGAGAAGTCGGTCCCTGCGACGTGCGCCGCCCCCTGCCTGGCGAGCTCCATCGACAGGTCGCCCGTGCCGGCGCCCAGATCGAGCGCTACGCTTCCCGCGGGCCGGGCGGCGCTGGCCGCGTGCCGGCGCCAGCGGCTGTCCATGCCCAGGCTCATCAGCCCGTTCATCCTGTCGTAGCGCCGGACGATGCGGCCGAACATCCGCCGCACCTGCTGCGGCTGCTTGGCGGCCTGAGTCGCGCTTGTGGCATCACTTCACTCCGATTGGGGTCAGCCGTGGTGTTGGAGAAAGTCTAGTAGAGATGCTCGGGGTGCGTGGATGGCTGGGAGCGAGCGCCGCGTCTCAGCGACCGCTTGCAATCCATCGAAACCCGCTCGACGCCAGTCTACTCCTCGACTTTGGCTTGTTGCGGGAGCGTTTCCTCGGCCTGGCCCAGCGCGAGTTCGATCGACTTGCCCAGTCGATCGAACACAGCGTCAGAGAGGCTAGATGCCTCGGCCTTGGTATTCGAGAGCGTGGTTAGAGCGTTTCTGTAGTCCGCTGGAACGTCATCCCAATCTTTCGGACTTGAACGTTGCACAGTATTGCACACACTGTCGTAAATCGCCTCGGCTTCGGGATGGAAGGCGGCGATTTTCAGGGCATGGGTGTACCAGTCGGCTTTGAGACGAAACTCGTCGTCGTCATTTACAAGCGTCTCTAGGAGGAGCCCCTCGACAAAGGACTTCGGCCACACTTCGCCTGTCTTCAGGATATGCTCCACGAAGTCCATTGCCTCTCCCGCGGTCCCATCTGCGGCCTGAAGCACGTTTCGGCCAAGCTGCTCCTGAGTCTCAGTCGCGAGACGGCTGCACGCGGCCTGACCGGCTTCTCGCAAGGTCTGGCACGCTGGATTCTGCGTATACCAATTGTGGGAGGTCAGGCCACTGAGTACGCGCCCCACGTACAGATCTAGTGGGCAGCCACTTTGGAGTAGAACATCCTCCGACGCCTTCTCGACTGCCGCGCGGAACCTTTCTTCCTGTCTTGTGCTAAGGAGATCCGCAGCCCACAAGACGAGCGCGCAGCCCAGGCCCGCAGAACTCGGTGGTTCTGTTTGCCCCTCTCTGGTCGG
>JACZTE010000292.1 GCA_022573935.1 Chloroflexota bacterium | reverse complement strand
AGACGCCGATGCGCTCGGCATCGATCTCAGGCCGGGCGGCCAGCACGTCGAGCGCGGCCCGCAGGTCATCCTGCTCCCGCAGCCCCATCGTGATCGTGTCGCCCCCGCTCTCTCCGCGATGGCGGTAGTCGAACGCGAGGACGGCGAAGCCGGCGCGGTGGAACAGATCGGCGTGGGGGAGCAGCTCCGCCCGGCTGCGGCCCCAGCCGTGGGAGAGAACGATAGCCGGGCTGCGGCCTTTCGCGGCCACGGGGATGAACCAGCCGGCCAGGCGAATGCCATCGCGGCTGGAGAAGGAGACCTCCTCCGCCGACAGGCCGAAGTCGCTCAGGCCGTAGTCTTCCTCCTTGGGTTTCGGGTGGAGGATGCCCTGGGAGACGAACCAGGCGACGAGCAGAGAGAGACCGCTCAGGGCCGAGGCAGCGAGGAGCAGACGACGTATCATGACGGCTAGGCCTATGCTAACCTGAACCGATGTCCGGCGACAAGGAGCACCAGCGCGCGCTCGCAGCGGAGACAGGTCACGCCCGCCGTTGGCTCCAGATCGCCGCCGTCGCGGCGCTGGCTGCGCCGGCCCCTGTGCTGCGTCTGCTAGAGCTCTTCGGCGGGCCGCACCCGCAACTCTCCAGCCAGGCCGAATCGGCGCTCTTTGGCCTCTGCATCTTCGCCGCCGCCATCCTCCTGGTCTGGGCGGCGGAGGTGGCGGAGCAGCTCATCTCGGCGACGCTGGCCCTGGCCGTGCTGGCGATCATCGCCGTGCTGCCGGAGTACGCAGTCGACCTCTACTTCGCCTGGACCGCGCCGGACAACCCGGAGAACGCCCAGTTCGCCCTGGCGAACATGACCGGAGCGAACAGGCTGTTGGTAGGGCTCGCCTGGCCGGCGATCTTCTTACTCTTCTGGCTGCGCCACCGCAAGCGCAGTCTGGCGGTGGGCGATCAGAACGCGGTGGGGCTGATCTTTCTGGGAATCGCCACCTTGTACAGCTTCACCATCCCGCTGCGCCAGCACATCTCCCTCATCGACAGCGCCATCCTCATCAGCCTCTTCGTCACCTACCTGGTGCTCTCCTCACGATCGCCGCCGCGGGAGGGGGAGCTGTTCGGGCCCCCGCGGGCCATCGCGGCGCTACCGCTAAAGCTGCGCTGGGGCGTGATCATCGGCCTCTTCACGTTCGCTGCCGGTACCGCCATCGCGGCTGCGGCAGCGGAGCCCTTCGCCGAAGGGCTGGTAGATTCGGGACGGTCGCTGGGGATCGAGGAGTTCCTGCTGGTGCAGTGGGTGGCCCCGCTGGCCTCCGAAGCGCCGGAGTTCATCCTGGCGGCGATGCTGGCGCTCCGCGGCCGCGCGGCGGCCGGTATGACGATCCTGATCTCCTCGAAGGTCAACCAGTGGACGCTGCTCGTGGGCTCTCTGCCTATCGCCTACAGCATCTCAGGGACATCATTGTCGCCCATGGAGATTGACGGGCGCCAGGTGGCGGAGGTCTTCCTAACGGCGGGGCAGTCCCTCTTCGCCGTGGCGATCCTGATGAGCCTCAGCATCGACCGCTGGGAGGCGGCGCTGATCTTCGTGCTGTTCAGCGCGCAGTTCGTGTTTCCCTCCCAGGAGGTGCGTTACGGTTTCGGTATCACCTATATCGTGCTGGCGTTCGGCTGGCTCCTCGCCGAACGGCGCTTCGTCCCCATCCTGTTCCAGACCGCAAGGCGAGAGCTGACCCAAACGTCCGTCGCCAACCCGGGCAAGGAGCCGGGCGGGACCTGACGCGCTCCTACCACTGCCTCGCGTACCAGGCCGCGCCGCTAAGGGCCAGACCCGCGAAGACGACGGCGAGCTCCTTAGCAGATGACGAAGGTTCGATTCGCTGTTGGCGCTCCTGTATCCCCGTTCCCTGAAGTCGGTTGACTCGGTCTGCGATATTGTGCTACCTGATCCCTAGATGCCAAGCCAGCAGGGTAGGGTGCTGCGACGAGTGAACGGCAAGGCCCTCTGGAAAAGTCATGTATTTCAAGCAGTTTCTTCACGATGACCTCGGCTGCTCCTCATACCTGATAGCCTCACGGCAATCTCGTGAGGCTATCGTCGTCGACCCGCAGTTCGATATCCAGCCGTACCTAGACTTGGCGCGGGAACGCGGGTACACGGTGGCAGGCGTCATCGACACCCACCTGCATGCGGATCATATCTCT
>JACZTE010000291.1 GCA_022573935.1 Chloroflexota bacterium | reverse complement strand
CCGCCCTCTTCGATACCGGCACCGTGTTCCTGGTGTTCTTGATCGGGGGCCTGCTCTTTAACCGCAGGGTGGCGCTGCTGGCCGCTTTCCTCGTCGCGATCTCCGCGTTTCATATTCAGCTCTCCCACTTCTTCGCCGTCGACACCTTTGCCACCTTCTTCACGCTCCTCACGATCTACTTCTCCGTCCGGATCAGTAAGGGAGGTAGCTGGCCGTACTACGCGCT
The DNA here is from genome assembly GCA_022573935.1 of Chloroflexota bacterium. The sequence continues at coordinate 1,973 of JACZTE010000291.1, read as the reverse complement.
GGCAGGCGCCGCCTACGGCTTCGCGCTGAGCAGCAAGATCAGCGCGCTGCCCCTGGCAGGGGTGATCGTGCTGGCCGTCCTTATCCGGCTCTGGCCGGTGGCGCAAGAGGCAGCGAGCCGCCTGCGAGCGCCCGCCAGCGCCGAGGCGTCGACGGAAGCGCCGGCTCAAGGCGGAGGGCGGTCGCCGGTCGAGCTGGGCGCGCTGGCAGGCCTCGGCCTGCTCCTCGCGCTCCTCGCGGCGTTCCTCGTCTTCCGCGTCGCCCAGCCCTACGCCTTCGAAGGGCCGAACATCTGGGACGTGGGCCTGAGCCAGCAGTTCCTAGATGACATGCGCTCCTCGCTCGAGCTCCAGGCCGGCGGCGACTTCCCGCCCAACATCCAGTGGGTCGGTCGCACGTCGTACATCTTCCCGCTGAAGAACATGGTGCTCTGGGGTATGGGCCTCCCGCTGGGGCTGGCGGCCTGGGCCGGCTTCTTCTATGCGGGCTGGCGCTTCTTCGCGCGGCGCGACGCCCGCGCCCTGCTGCTCCTGGTCTGGATCGCCGTGTCGTTCGCCTACTGGGGCGGCCGCTTCAACCCGATCATGCGCTCCTTCCTGCCCATCTATCCGCCGTTGATCCTCCTGGCCGCGCTGATGCTGGTCGATCTCTGGGAGGCGGCGCCGGGCATGGGCCGGGCCGTCTTCCGCCGCCTGCCCGCTGCGCTCCATCGCTGGCAGCCGTACCTGCCCCTCGTCCTGCGAGGCACGGTCGCGGCGGTGGTCGTGCTCACGCTCTTTTGGGCGCTCGCCTTCACGAACATCTACGGCCGCACGGTGAGCCGGGTGGAGGCGGGCCAGTGGCTCTCGCAGTACGCACCGCCGGGGTCGGTGATCGCCGGCGAGCACTGGGACGACGGCCTGCCCCTCGACGGCCAGTTCGAGCGCATGGAGTTTACGCCGTACGATAAGGACAGTCCGGAGAAGGTCGTCAAGCTGATCAACGACCTCGACCGTGCCGATTTTATCACCCTTACCAGCAACCGGCTCTACGACTCGATCCCCCGCATCCCGGCCCAGTATCCGGTGACGACTCGCTACTACGAACTGCTCTTTGCCGAGGAGCTAGGGTTCCGCCACATCAAGGAGTTCACCTCTTACCCGACGCTCTTCGGCATCAGCATCCCCGACCAGAGCGCCGAGGAGTCGTTCACGGTCTACGACCATCCCAAGGTGGACATCTTCGAGAAGACTGACGACTTCTCGCGTGATCGAGTGGCGGAGCTGCTGCGGCCGGATGACGCTCAGTTGGTGATCCACCTGGCGCCGAGCGATGCCGACCAGAACGGCCTGATGCTGCGCCCCGATGACCTGGTGAAGCAGCAATCGGGCGGGACGTGGAGCGAACTCTTCGATCCCGGTAGCCTAACGAACCGCTTCCCGCTGATCACGTGGCTCCTGGTGATCCAGCTCGCCGCGCTGGCGATGGTGCCGCTGGCCGTCGTGCTCTTCCGCGGCCTGCCGGACGGCGGCTACCTGCTGACGAAGCCGCTAGGCGTCCTCGCGTTGGCCTATCCGGTCTGGCTGGGGACCAGCCTCAAGCTCTTCGACTTCACACGAGGCTCCGCCATCGCGGTCCTCGTCGTGCTCGTGCTGGGCGGGAGCGTGGCGGCGTGGTTGGTGGAGCCTGACGCCAATGCCATTGCTACATCCTTCCCATTCTCATATAGGCCGACAGTGTATTTCTCCACCTCTGGAATCGTGGTGATGAAGCGAGTTATCTCAAACCCCATCGCCATCAGTACCTCATCAACATGCGCCACGATAATCAGGGCGTTGGTTTCGAGTGTCCAGTCGCGGCCTTGGCACATTGGGCATTCGCTCTGCTCCCAAGAGACGCCGACATCATCTATCAAGCGCCGCCGCGCCCGGCTTTCGATGATATCCGCAAACTCCATGAGCATTCGCAACGGCATACCGACGCTTTGTAGGTTTT
>JACZTE010000290.1 GCA_022573935.1 Chloroflexota bacterium | reverse complement strand
ACCAAGAAGAAGCCGGAACGCAGCCTTACCAAACCGCTGCGAAGGAAAGCGGGCCGAAACCAGCAGGGACGCATCACCGTTCGCCACCGGGGTGGCGGCGCCAAGCGACGCCTGCGCGTGATCGATTTCAAGCGCGATAAGTTCGGCGTGCCCGGCAAAGTCGCCTCTATCGAGTACGATCCGAACCGCACGGCCCGCATCGCCCTCATCCACTATAGTGACGGCGAGAAGCGCTACATCCTGGCGCCTGTCGGTTTGCAGCTGGGCGATATTATCCAGGCCGGCCCTGATGCGGAGCCCAAGACCGGGAACGCTCTGCCGCTGGCCAACATCCCCACCGGCACCCAGATCCACAATATCGAGCTGCGACCCGGCCGCGGTGGCCAGATGGCGCGCGGCGCTGGCACCTCTGCCCAACTGATGGCGAGGGAGGGCGAGACGAGCTTGCTTCGCCTGCCCTCCGGCGAGATGCGGCGGGTACCATCCGCCTGCCTCGCTACCATCGGGCAGATGGGCAACGTAGAGAATAGCCTGATCAAGCTGGGGAAGGCCGGACGCTCCCGATGGAAAGGCCGCCGTCCATCCGTACGCGGCTCGGCGATGACGCCTCGCGATCACCCTCACGGTGGTGGCGAGGGCAAGTCGCCCATCGGCATGCCCGGCCCGAAGACGCCCTGGGGCAAGCCGGCTCTGGGCCTCCGCACCCGAGGGAAGAAGCCCTCGGATAAAGACATCGTGCGCCGCCGGTATCAGTAGCGGGCCTGTGAGGAGATAGACTGTGTCACGTTCGACGAAGAAGGGTCCGTTCGTAGAGGCGAAGCTGATGAAGCGCGTGGAGGCGGTGCGTCGCTCCGGCGAGCGGACGGCCATCCGCACCTGGTCGCGCTCCAGCACGATCATGCCGGAGATGGTGGGTCTCACCATCGCTGTGCACGATGGCCGCCGGCACGTGCCGATCTTCATCACCGAGAACATGGTGGGCCATAAGCTGGGCGAATTCGCCCTCACCCGCCAGTTCCGCGGCCACACCGGCCGAACAGAGCGTACTACTACGATCCGCAGAACGTAGAACCGGCGAAGAACAAGGAACGAGGAATAGGAAGACAAGTGGAAGTAAGCGCAACGAGCCGATTCGCCAGCGTGTCGCCCAGCAAGGTGCGGCTGGTGCTTGCGCACCTGCCGGGCTGCTCGATACAAGAGGCGCTGAACATGCTGCAGTTCATGCCCACGCCGCACGCCCGGCTGGTGGCCAAGATCGTGAAATCGGCCGCCGCCAATGCGGAGAACAACTACGCCCTGGATCAGGACACCCTCTACGTCAAACGCGCCGTCGCGAACGATGCCCGCCGCCTGAAGCGCTTTCGTCCAGCTGCTCGCGGCCGCATTCATCCCTACCAGCGGCGCTCCAGCCATATCACCATCGTCGTGGACGAACGGGGGAGCTAGCATGGGTCAGAAAGTACATCCAACCGGGTTCCGCATCGGCATCATCTACGATTGGCAGAGCAAGTGGTTTGCCGAACGGAACTACCGGGAGTTCCTCCACGAGGACTTGAGCATCCGCAGCTACATCAGCAAGACGCTGAAGGACGCCAGCGTCGCCAAGGTGGAGCTCGACCGAAACGCCAATCAGGTCACCGTGACGATCCATACCGCGAAGCCCGGCATCGTCATCGGCCGCGGCGGCCAGAAAGTCGACGAGCTGCGCACCCAGCTGGAGTCGCTCACGAAAAAACGCATTCGAGTGAACATCAATGAGGTGCGCATGCCGGAACTCGATGCGCAGCTGGTCGCCCGTAACATCGCCGACCAGCTCGAGCGGCGCGTCGCCTTTCGACGAGCGCTCAAGCAGACCGTGAGCCGGACGATGGCCCGCGGCGCCGAAGGCTGCAAGGCAATGGTCGCCGGTCGCCTGGGCGGCTCGGAGATGTCGCGCAGAGAGAGCACCATGGAGGGGAGAGTGCCCCTCCACACCATCCGCGCCAACATCGACTATGGCCAGGCCGAGGCGGCTACGACATTCGGCCGCATCGGCGTCAAAGTCTGGATCTACAAGGGTGATATGCTGCCTGAGAAGGCAGAGAAGGCTCCAGCAGAGGCCAAGGCGCCCGAGGCGAAGCCTGCGGCCGAGGCGACAGAAGCGAAGCCTGCTGCCGAGGTGACCGAGACGCCGCCCACCGCCGGCGAGGCCAAGGCGCCC
>JACZTE010000289.1 GCA_022573935.1 Chloroflexota bacterium | reverse complement strand
CGTACCCGCGGCCACGCAATGATTCCAGGTTCGCCTGGGTAGCAGCATGCTCGAACATCTGGTTATCCATCGCCGGCGCGATGAGGATCGGCGCCTCGGTCGCGAGCACGGTCAGGCTGACCATGTCGTCGGCCAGCCCGTGGGCCAGCTTCGCGATGGTGTTGGCGCTGGCCGGCGCGACGATCACCGCAGCGGCCCGCCGGGCGATCTCGACGTGCTCCTCCGCCAGCTCCGTGCTCGGGTCGAACATGTCAAGAAAGACCGGCCGGCCGGTGAGGCTGCGCATGGTGAGCGGCGTGATGAAGCGAGTCGCGGCCTCCGTCATGATCACGTCGACGCGGGCGCCGGCCTGCGTGAGCTTGCTAGCAAGATCCGCCGCCTTGTAGGAGGCGATGCTGCCGGTGACGCCCAGGGCGATGTGTTGGTCGTGGAGCACCGGCTTACCCTCGATTCGCCTCGTAGATAATGCGCACGCCGTGCAGCGTCAAGTCGGGATCGACCACGTCGAACACCTTCGTCTCACGCGCGATCAGCTCCGCCCAGCCGCCCGTGCCGACGACTTTGGCATTACCGCCCAACTCATCTTTGAATCTGACCACCATCCCCTCGATCAGGCCTACGTAGCCGAAGTACAGCCCCGACTGGACCGCGTCGACGGTATTCTTGCCGATCGCGTTCGGCGGCCGGGTCAGCTCCACAGGATAGAGCTTCGCTGCCCGCTCGTACAGCGCGTCCGCGGCGATGCCGATGCCGGGCGCGATAGCACCGCCCAGGTAATCGCCTTCCGCGGAGATGGCATCGAAGACGAGCCCTGTACCGAGGTCGACGATGATGAGCGGCGGCGGGCCGAAACGCTGCGTCGCGGCTACGACGTCGGCAATCCGATCCGCGCCGACGTCGCGCGGGCTATCGTACATGATGCGCACGCCGGTGCGGGTGCCCGCGCCGATCACCAGCGGCTCCACGTCTAGATGCTGCCGGCAGAACGCCTCGAACACAGGAATCAGGTCGGGCACGACGCTCACCAGTGCGGCGGCGCTGATATCGTCGGCGCTCACTCCCTCCACGTTCAGTAGCCCTCGGAGCAGCACCGCATACTCATCTGCCAGCCGCTGATGATCGGTAGCGATGCGCCACGTAGCCCGCAATCGCTCCTCCTCGAACAGGCCAATCGTAATCGTTGTATTTCCCACATCGAAGGCTAGCAGCATAGTAGTATCGCTCCTAAGCGCGGCTCATTATAGGCCTCAGTCAACCGCCCCTGCAACTTCGACTCTGCGGCTTAGGAAAGGGGTACGAATTCTTGCACGAGTCGTCATAAAAGACTTGATCCCACCCCCATACCTCGTGCTATGCTCACCATCGCCTGGGGTCGTTCTCCCCAAACCCAACGGAGCGGGTCTCCCGGTGCGGCTCGCCGCCGCCAGCCCGAACGAGTGCGTTCACCGGCCGGGCAGAAGGCACCAGCGATAAGATCGCACCGACTGGCGCCAGGCAGTTCTAGTGACTCAGCGCAGATTCATGCTAGCTTGGCTGGACGCCAGGTATGGGAGGTGTTATCTCTCAACCAGGCCTGGGCGAGCATAGCCCAAAAGGAGGAGTCCGCCTTGCCCGACCGTTCACCAAAAGCGCTCTGGGAGACCGCCCTCGGTCAGCTAGAGCTCCAGGTCACCCGTCCCAACTACGAGACCTGGCTTCGAGAAACGGTTGGCTTGCGCATCGAACATCAACGCTTTGTGGTCGGAGCGCCTTCTGACTTCGCCGTCGTCTGGCTGGAGTCGCGATTAAATCCGTTGATCAACCGCACCATCTCTCAGTTGCTCGGCGACTCGATCTCTGTCTCCTTCGAGGTGCTCGGCATCCAGCCCGTCGCTTCTGCATCCAGCGACAGCCCAGCAGCCCAGTCTCCCGCCGGGCCGCCGTCGCCCGATCTGAACCCGCGACTAACCTTCGACACCTTCGCTGTTGTCGAAAGCAACCGCCTCGCCTACCGCGCCGCGCGCCGCGTTGCTGCGGGCAAAAAGAATGGCTACAACCCGTTGATCCTCTGCGGGCCGCCCGGCCTGGGGAAGACTCACCTCTTGCACGCCATCGCACATGAAGCAGCGAGCAGCGGCAAGCACGTTGTTCTCCTCACCTGCAAAGAGTTCGCCGAACGCTACGCCAAGACCGTCCGCGACGGACACCGGCACGAGTTCCTCGAT
>JACZTE010000288.1 GCA_022573935.1 Chloroflexota bacterium | reverse complement strand
GCAAACGCAGCGGAAGACTCGATTTCGTGAAGAAGGGGGCGCAGATGCCTACCATGCTCGGCCTTGACCACACTGCCATCGTCGTTCCCAGCGATCGGCTCCAGGAGGCGCGTCGCTTCTACTCCGATGTGTTGGGGCTGCAAGAGGCGTCCCGGCCGGAGGCGGAACTCGGCCGCCCCGGCATCTGGTACCAGTTGGGCGATGTCCAGCTACACATTCAGTGTCGAGAAGGAGATCTCTCCGAGCGATCGGACCGCCACATCGCGATGCTGGTAGACGATGTCCCGGCGGTGCTGCAGCACCTGGAGGCGAACGGCATCGAGGTTAGCCGCGCGCAGACGTTGCGCGGCCGCGAGCGCCTCTTCTGTCGCGACCCGTTCGGCAACCGGATCGAGTTCGTGGCGGAGCCGTAACAATCGAAAAGCCCACCGCAGGTTCGGTGGGCCGGTCGCAAGGCTGCTGAGGTAGAGCCGTTCGGGACTAGGCCACGCGCGTTTCCGCGTCGGCCTGCGCAGCGTCTGCCGACGGTGCCGCGTCCTCGATCTCGGCCGGCCGCTTGAAGAAGAGCCAGAGGCCGCTCACGTCGCCCAGCGGCCCCATCCGAGGAGTCGCGTTCACCAGCTCCCAGCTGTGCTCTTCGTGCGTGTGCAGCGCGTTGCGAATCTTCTCCGTAAAGCGCGAATCGGTAAACACGGAAGAGCGACCGACGTAGATGACCATGTGCTTGTATGTCATAACTCTATCTCTAGCATCGACCGGATGAAGCTCTTCCTAAAGGGCTTAGCCCCCTACAAATCCATTTGACAGCGGCTCGGAGCGCTCAGCATACTGAGGGCAGTCTCACCCTGCGGCGCACAGTGCGCCCAACTCGGAGGTCTTCCTTAGCTAATGGCGCGTTATGACCCGACGGCGATAGAGGCGAAGTGGCAGGAGCGCTGGGCCAGCTCCGGCATCTACGAAACGGATGTCCACAACGCCCGGCGGCCTTACTACAACCTGATGATGTTCCCCTATCCCTCCGCGGAAGGGCTGCATATCGGCAACGTCTACGCCTTCACGGGCGCCGATATCCACGGGCGCTTCATGGCGATGCAAGGCTACGACGTCTTCCAGCCCATCGGCTTCGACGCCTTCGGCATCCATAGCGAGAACTTCGCGATCAAAGAGAACGTTCACCCCACGCGGCTCATGCCGAAGAACATCAAGAACTTCCAACGGCAGCTACGGGACATGGGAGGCCGTTTCGCTTGGAGCCATGAGGTCAATACGACCGACCCGGCCTACTATCGCTGGACGCAGTGGCTCTTTCTCAAGCTCTTCGAGCACGGCCTGGCGGAGAAGCGAACGGCGCCGGTGAACTGGTGCCCGTCGTGCAAGACCGTGCTCGCCGACGAGCAGGTCATCGCGGGCCAGTGCGAACGCTGCTCCTCCGAGATCACCCATCGCGACCTGGAGCAGTGGTTCTTCAAGATCACGAAGTACGCCGACCGGCTCCTCGACAACCTGGACCGGATCGACTGGTCGGGGGTGATCAAGACCGCCCAGCGAAACTGGATCGGCCGCAGCGAAGGGCTGGAGATGCGCTTCCTCGTGGAGGGTACCGACGAATCGATCACCTTCTTCACCACCCGGCCCGACACGATCTTCGGCGTCACCTTCATGGCGCTCGCGCCGGAGCACCCGCTGGTCGAACGCATCACCAGCGCCGGCCAGCGCGAGGCCGTCGAGCAGTACGTCGCCGAGGCGATGCGCAAGACCGCGGTCGACCGCCAGGCGATGGAGCGCAGCGGCGTCTTCACCGGCGCCTACGCCACCAACCCCCTCAACGGAGACCGCGTGCCGATCTGGGTGGCCGACTACGTGCTGATGACCGTCGGCACCGGCGCGATCATGGCCGTTCCCGCCCACGACGAGCGCGACTTCGCCTTCGCCCGGCGCTTCGACCTGCCGATCAAGCCGGTCGTGGCCCCGCCTGGCTCGTCCGGCGACGAATTGGAGCAGGCGTACACAGAGCCGGGCGTGCTGCAAAACTCGGGTGAGTTCGATGGGATGGAGAGCGCCGCCGCCTCTCAGGCGATCATCGAGAAGCTCGAGCACGACGGCGCGGGCAAGCGAAAGGTCAACTATCGGCTGCGAGACTGGCTGATCTCCCGCCAGCGCTACTGGGGCACGCCCATCCCCATCATCTACTGCGACGAATGCGGCA
>JACZTE010000287.1 GCA_022573935.1 Chloroflexota bacterium | reverse complement strand
CTGGGAGATGATCTGGGCCAGCCAAAGCAGCAGGAAGCCCCGGTTCATCAGCACCGGCGGCACCCGCTCTTCGCTCCTGTACGCCCCAGCGTCAGTATTCGTCAACGTCCAACCTCAATGCCGGCCGCGCGGCCGCTCGGGCCAGCGTCCAGCCGGCTACGCCCACGATCACGATCACGAACAGGAACAGGACCTGCCCCACCCCAAAGAGCGCCGCCAGCAGCCCGGCGAGGAGAATCGGCGGTATCGAAGCCAGGTTGGTCAACACCACCTGGGCGGCGAAGATCCTCCCCTGTATATCCAGGGGCATTCGCTCGTTTACCAGCGAACGGCTGGCGACGCCGACGACGGAGAAGGAGAACGCCGCTACTGTGGAGATCATGACCGTGACGACGATACGTGCCGAGGTCTCGCCGAAGGGGCCGGGATCGAACACGGCGAAAGGATTTATGCCCTCCAGCATGGCGGCGAACGTCGTCGTCAGCGCCAGGCAGATGAACGAGGCCGCCAACAGGCAAAAGCCAGCGCCCACTAACCAGCTCTTCTCGACTCGACGCTCCAGCCACTGGACCAATCGGAGGCCTGCCAGCACGCCGATCCCGGCCGGCAGGAAGACGAAGACAGCGTTTCGCACGGGGATGTCCAGCACCTCCTCGGCAAAGCGCGGCATGAGCGCGACAGCCACGAGCGCTGTTGTACTGGCCAGCACGACGATGATCACGCTCATGTACGCCCTGAAATCGCGGCTCAGGACCTCCCAGGCCTGCGCGAACTGCTTCCGCACCTCGCGCACGGCATCGATCGACTGGTCGAGGTCGACCTCGCGGCCGCCTAAGCTCCTGATGCCCAGGAACACCGCTGCCGCCGCCCCAAAGAGCACGGCCGCGACGAAGAAGAGCGGCCTAGGGCCGACCGTATTGAGAAAGAGCGGCGGTAGCACGGCAAACCCAACAACCTGAGCGAGGAGCCCGCCCAGGTTGTTCACGGAGTTGGCCATTGTGAACTGCTCAGGGCGCACCAACTGCGGCACTGCGGCAGCCTCCGCCGGGCTGGCGAATTGCGTGGTGATGGCAAGGAGCAGCGCGACCCCGTAGATGGTCCAGAGACCGGTGTCTGAAACCAGGAGGATGAGCATCAGCCCCAACCGGCCGATGTTCATGGCGCTGAGCACCAGATGCTTCGGCAGCCGGTCGACGAGAACGCCGGAGACGGTGCCCAAGGCGGCGGTCGGCAAGATGTAGGCCGTGATAAAGAGCGCGCTCTTTACGCTAGCGGCAGTACCCGTTCCCCCCACCGCCAGCACCAAGAGCGTGTACAGCACCGCGTTCATGCCAGCGTGGGAGAGCAGCCGGCCCAGCCAAAGCCCGCGGAAGCCATCCTGCTGGAGAATGGCCGTGTTGCCAATCAGCATCTGCCAGCGCGGGTGACGCGAGCCCGTCTCCGCCACTTCGCCAGCCATCATGCGCCCGCGTCGTCTTGTCGGAAGATGAGCCGCTCCTTCTCTGGATCGATAGGTTCGCCTCGAGAGACAAACGCTCGGAGGCGCTTCTCCAGCGTGCGACGCTCCAGCAGCACGCGACGGCCGCAGCTCCCGCAACGGAGGCCGATGTCCGCTCCCAGACGCACCACCTCCCACTCCAGGCCGCCGCAGGGGTGCGGCTTGCGCAGTCGCACCACATCGCCCATGCGAAACTCCTGCGGCATGCTACGCCCTCGCCTCAGCCCGAGCAGCTTGTCGGTGCTCCTCGATGGCGTCCCGCAGCGCCTGCGCCTCCCCTCGCGCCGCCTGGGCGAAGTCGGCCCCTGGCGAAGCGTAGAGCACCGATCGGGAGGCGTTGACGATGATGCCGGCGCCATCGACATCGAGACCCGCTCGCACCGCCGCGCTCAGGTCTCCCTTCTGCGAGCCGATGCCGGGCAGCAGCAGCAGCATCTCCGGGCAGAGCTCGCGCAGGCGACGCAGCTCCTCCGGGTAGGTGGCGCCGGTGACCAGGCCGACGTTGCCCCGGCTGTTCCACTCTTTCGCCAGCTCCGCCACCACCTCGTACAACGGCCGCGGGCCGCCCTCGCCGGTGACGGCAAGGTCTTGCAGATCGCGAGCGCCTGGATTAGACGTGCGGCAGACGACGAAGACGCCTCGGTCGGCTCGCTCGACGAACGGCGCGAAGGCATCGCCGCCCAGGTAGGGGTTGAACGTGACCGCGTCGA
>JACZTE010000286.1 GCA_022573935.1 Chloroflexota bacterium | reverse complement strand
AGATGCCCGGCCGGCCGTTCATCATGAACGACTCGCCGTGGGAGCTGCGGCGGCCAGCGCCGCTCCTCGGCGAGCACACGGCGGAGCTCTTGCGCGAGGCCGGCTACGCGGACAGTGAGATCGAGGAGCTGGCTGCTCAGCGCGTGGTGGAGGTGCGCTGATGGGCCACCTGCCCCTCAGCGACGTGCGCGTGATCGACTTCTCCGTCGTCTGGGCCGGGCCGTTCGCTACGATGCTCCTCGCCGACCTGGGCGCCGAGGTGATCAAGATCGAAAACCCGCATGTCTTGCAGCCCGCGACGCGGGGCGGGATGGCCCGGCCGTCGAAGGCGATGCTCCAGGCCCAAGACGCCATCATCGGCGGCTATCCGAACAACGAGCCCGGGCCCCGGCCCTGGAACTACCATCCGTTCTTCGTCCAGCTCTACCGCAACAAGAAGAGCTGTACCGTCGACTGGCGGCGGCCCGAAGGCTTGGAGATCATCGGGCGGCTCGTCGCGAAGGCCGACGTCTTCGTCGAGAATACCGTCCAGGGAACGCTCGAGCGGCTCGGCATTACCTACGAGTGGCTGCGGGAGATGAACGAGAAGATCATCGTGGTGCGGATGCCGGCATACGGATTGAGCGGGCCCTATGCCTCAGCCCGCGCCTTCGGCGCACAGCTAGAGAGCGTGATGGGGCACACGCTGCTGCGCGGCTATCGCGACCTGGACGTCTCCAGCAACCGGGCGATCTATTCGGCAGACTACCTCGCGGGAACTCAGGGGGCGCTGGCGGTGATGATGGCGCTTTGGCATCGCAAGAAGACGGGGCGGGGGCAGCTCGTCGAGATCGCCCAGGCAGAGAACGCCTCGGGCATGTTCGTCCAGGCGTTCATGGACTACGCGCTGAACGGGAATGTCCAGACTAGAATCGGCAACCGCTCCGTACACGTCGCCGCGCCGTACGGAGTGTATCCCAGTCGATCGCCGGGCAACGCCAACGAGGCGGAGGATCGCTGGATCGCGATCACGGTCACCAACGACGAGGAGTGGCTGGCCCTGCGCGAGGTCATGGGTGACCCCGCGTGGGCGAACGCGGCCGATCTGGCGACGAACGCCGGGCGAGCAGCCAGGCAAGACCTCCTCGACGAGAAGCTGGCGGAGTGGACGCGCGAGTTCGACGACTACGATCTCTTCCATCGCCTTCAGGCGGCGGGTGTGCCGGCCGCGCCCGTGCTCGAGGCCTCGCGCCTCTTCGACGACCCGCACGTGCAGGCGCGGGGCATCTACCAACCGCAACGGCTGTTCGACGACGTAGGCACGTTTCGCTTCACGACGCCCTTCTACCGCCTGCCGGAGACGCCGGCCACGGTCCACCAGCCTCCGGTGGCCCTGGGCGAACACAACGACTACGTCTATCGAGAGCTGTTAGGCGTCAGCGATGAGGAGTACGAGCGGCTGAAGGCGGACGGGCACATCGCCATGGACTTCGACCCGTCGATAGCCTAGCGGCCAGTGTAGTGAGGGTCGCGCTTCTCCATGTACGCGCTCGCGGCCTCGCGGTGATCCTCGGTCGTGGTGGTGAGCGCCTCGAACGCCAGCGAGGTGTCGAGGATCAGGTTCATCCGCTCGCGGATGAGCTTGTTGATCGAGGCCTTGGTCCAGCGGATCGCCCAGGTAGGGCCGTTCGCCAACCGCTCGGCCAGCGCCCGCGCCGTCGGCATCAGCTCCTCCGCGGGCACCACCTGGTTCACCAGGCCGATGCGCTCCGCCTCCTCGGCAGAGACGAAGTCGCCGGTCAGCAGGTACTGCTTCGCCCTGTGGACGCCGACGAGTAGCGGCCAGATCACCGCGCCGCCATCGCCGGCCACCAGCCCCAGCCGCACGTGGGTGTCGGCGATGCGGGCGTTCTCGGATGCGATGATCACGTCGCCGAAGAGCGCGAGGGTCGCGCCGAGGCCCACCGCGGCGCCGTTGATCGCCGTGATGATCGGCACCTCAACTTCCAGCATGTTCAGGATCAGGCGACGAGGCCCGCGGCTCATCGTGATGGCAGGAGCGGGCGCGCTCTCCTTCGATTCGCCGTCGCCCCCCATGCCGCTGATGTCGCCGCCCGCGCAGAAGGCGCGACCCGCGCCGGTGAGGATGACGGCGTTCACCTCGCTGTCGTCGTTGAGCTGGCCGAAGACGTGCTCCAGCTCCTCGTGCATGCCGTCGCCGATAGCGTTGAGGCGATC
>JACZTE010000285.1 GCA_022573935.1 Chloroflexota bacterium | reverse complement strand
GCGAAGCTGGAGACGTTGAGGAACTGGTGGACCAGCGTGTCGCTCCCCGCCAGCTTCATCTTCGGCGGGTCGCCGGGCGCCCTCCGCGTGGCCGGGCTGCTGCAAAGGTTGGGGTGGCCAGTCAGGCACCGCTCGCAGTTGCCGCAGAAGACCGACAGGCACGCGATGACGTGGTCGCCTTCCTTGAAGTCAGTCACCAGCTCACCCACCTCCTCCACGATGCCCGCTGCTTCGTGGCCGAGGACGGCAGGCGCCGGATACGGGTAGAGACCATCGACGAAGTGCAAGTCGCTGTGGCAAACGCCGCTCGCCACCGTGCGGACGAGAACCTCGCGCGCCATCGGCTTGTCGATATCCACGTCTTCGATCGTCAGGGGCTGGTTGGGCCCGTGAAACACTCCTGCTTTCATTGCGATCCTCCTTCGGATGCTCCGGAAAATTCTAACGCGGGGTGCGACTGATCTAGTCAGATGATCCAGCCGCCTGATTTAACCGATTATCGTCGCCAGTGTCAATCGACGAGCGAGACGTCCGCGCGCGCGAAGGCGCCTCGCTCGTCGTGCTACACTGGGCGTAGAGCCCCGTCGCGCGGCGGGAGACGTCACCTGTACGCTCGCCGAAGGGCGGTCCGTTCGTTCAGCGCCACCGAAGGAGGTTCACATGAACGAATGGGATTACAAGGTTGTCTACGTCGATTTTCGGGGCAGGATAAGCGCTGAAGGGGCGGAGTTCATCCGGCAGAGCGGAGAACACCGCACCGGGTTCGTCCGTCGCTACCTAGCTGAGCTCGGTAAAGACGGATGGGAAATGACCGGTATCCTCCCCTTGGGGCGCCCAGAGAGCAGCTACTTCATTCTGAAGCGACCTCTCGTTGAGGCCGCAACCGAGAACGAAGGTTAGTTAGCTGGAATAGGCGCTGAGAACGGCTCGTCCTGAGCGGCCCCGGCCCGCCCTAAGCGGGTCGAAGCCGTCCTGAGCCTGCCGAAGGGAACGCTTCCTGCCGTGCCGGCGGGGCTCCTATCGCCCTCACCCCCGACCTCTCGCCCGCCTGTAGGAGAGGGGTTCATCGTAGCCTTCGGCGTGAGCTCAGCCGGACGGGTGACCGGCAGCGCCTGCCCTGAGCATGGTCGAAGGGTCGGGGTGAAGGCCTAGCTCAGTCGCTCCGCCCGACGCCGGAAGGCGAGCGAAGCCTCGCGGTCCAGCGGCGCGCCGTGCCCGAAACAGGCGACGTCGAAGTCGAGCGCGGCCGCCCGCTCATCGCTGCCGTCTCTCGTCCCACTTTTCCCAATAGACTACCTTCTCGACTGGTAGGCGCGTGGGAGGGCCGAACCGGCCCTTCGGGCTGCCGATAGGGATGAGGGCCATGGTTTCGACCTCCTCAGGGATGCCGAGGAGCTCCTTGACCTCCTCCTCATGGAACTTGTGGAGCGTTGTGAGGGTGGTACCCAGGCCCAGAGCTCGCGCTGCCAGCATCAGGTTCTGCACAGCCGGGTAGATGGATGCGCCGGCCGTTGGGCTGATGGAAGCACCGTCTTTGCGGATCGTGGCGATAATGAGGACCGGTACCTCGGCCAAATGGTGGGCCAGGTGCTCGGCCGAGCGGTAGACACCCGCCATGCGCGGTTCGCGCAGCGCGGCCTGTCCAGGACCGGAGACGTACGCCTTGTTCCAAGCGTCGAGGTAGTACTCGCCGATCTTGCGCTTAACCTCGGCGTCGCGAACGACAATGAAGTTCCAGGGCTGGCGGTTGCTGCCGCTGGGCGCCTTGATGGCGGCGTCAAGGATCTTCCAAATGTCCTCGTCGGAGACAGGGTCGGGCTTGAGACGGCGCATTGCGCGCTGAGTGCCGATGACCTCGAATATGTCCATACTGCGCTTACCTCCGCTCTAGGCCGGCCTCTTGTCCTGCTACCAGGCCTACCCTAGCGCACTGGCGGCGAGCCTGCCAGCGTACATCGAAGCTGGCTGTTTCGGTGATCGACCGTTGGAAGCCTCAACGTTCTCCAGCTTTGCTCGTCGGGTACTAACCTCGCAGCCATTTGTGGGGGCCTAGCTCAGTCGCTCCACCCGACGCCGGAAGGCGAGCGAAGCCTCGCGGTCCAACGGCTTGCCGTGCCCGAAACAGGCGACGTCGAAGTCGAGCTCGGCCAGCATCCGCGACACCCTAATTATTCGCTAGCCGTTGGTCAGTTTTGCTGTGGCTTCTTCCGGCGTGAAGCGTGCTCTCG
>JACZTE010000015.1 GCA_022573935.1 Chloroflexota bacterium | reverse complement strand
ACCCGACCGTGAGTGCGTGCAATTGCGATTGTCAGACAATGCCAACGGTGAGGCCGAACTCGAACTGGAGTGTCCGTCAGGCAGCGCGTGTGTACGAGTATCATCCAACACCAACGGTGAGGCCGAACCCGCGCCGGAGGGGACGACCGAGGCCGCGCTTGAAGCAGCGTCCGACCTCGCCGTGGAGCCGGCAGACGACAGCCGTCTGCCGTTGCGCGTGGGCGAGGCCGCTGCGGCAGCGGTCGCGCTGGTTGCGGGCGGCTCGTTTGCGCTGATCTGGCGCCGCCGCCGCGTATAGGCCGCGCGTTTACGTTTCGCCCATATTCCATGCGATATATCCGCACGCGCAACACCCGCCTCAGGAGTGGGTCCCAACCTTTCGGTTCGTATGTGGTAGGTTCGCTCAGGCGACGGCGGCTGCTCGCTGGATGAAGTCGACGATGAGCGAGTTCACCAGGTCTGGCCGTTCCAGATGGAAGGCGTGCCTGAGGCCGGGGAAGGCCCGCAGCTCGGCACTCGGAATGCGATCGGCGAGGATGCCGGAGTTGCGCGGGGCGATGAGTTCGTCCTCGCCGCCGGTGATGACCAGCGTGGGGCAAGAGATCCGGTTCAAGCGGTCGTAGGTGTCGTGCGCGGCGATCGCCGCGGCCTGGTTCCGCAGGCCGTGGGGCGTCGGCGGGTAGCGGATGAGGGAGAGGACGAAGTCTTGCACGTGGCTATCGGACTGAGCCAGCGCCTCCTCGGTCCAGAGGAGCTTCATGAAGTCAGAAAACCAGCCGGCATCCGGACTATGTTCCTTCGTCTCCTCTTGGAAGCTTGCGATGCTGTTCTGTAACTTCTCGGCGCCGGATGCCTGACTGCTGCCGGGTGAGGTGCAGCCTAGGATTAGCGTGCTCACTCGCTCGGGATGCGCCAGCACCAGCTCTTGGGCGATCATGCCGCCCAACGAGACGCCGAACACGTGGGTCGAGGACACCTCCAGCGCATCCAGCAGACCGATGGTGTCGGCTGCCATCTGGGCCGTGCTGTACGGCTCTTCCGTCGCCGACGTTCGGCCGACGCCACGGTTGTCGAAGGCGATGACTCGGTACTGGTGAGCCAGGCCGGGGATCTGTGGTTGCCAGGTAGAGGCGTTTCCGCCCCAGCCCATAATGAGCAGCAGCGGTTCGCCAGAGCCGTGCTCCTCGTAGTAGCAATCGATCCCGTTTGCCCGAACCGTAGGCATCTGGCCTCCTGTCCGTCGATCCTGTTGGCTATAGAAGGATCGACTGGCCAGGCCGGATCATGAGTAGGGGAATCACGCATCAGGGGTTTACGACGCGTGTGCGGAGAGCGCGTGAAGCGCGGGTGTTCGAGATAGGTCAGTCTGGGGAGAGAGCGATTAGACGGAGCGGGGGGCGAGCCACTCGTTCACGGTGGGCCATAGCCGCAGGATGGCGTTCTTTCCGGAAATGAGGCTGACGTGGCCTCCTTTAAGCGCCAGCTCCTGTGTATCGGCGCTGCCGACAAGCGAGGTCAGGGGGCGGGCCGCATCGTACGGCGTGATGTGGTCGTGTTCCGCCATCACGTTTAGCACCGACCAAGGTACGTGCTCCAGCTCTACCCGCCGCGAGCCAAGCGTGAGTTCCCCGCTCATCAGCTTGTTGCCCTGCACCAGCTCCTTAATCATCTGCCGATAGCACTCGCCGGGGAAGGGGATCTGGTCTTGTACCCACTTGTTGCGCACGCGCCAGTTGTAGACGTATGTCTCGTCCCAGAGGTTGTCCCAGAGCCGAATGTATCCCATCAGGCGGTCGAGCGGACGCAACATCTCAATCGAGGCGAGGATCGCTTCCGCGGGGATGTTGCCGAGCGTATCGACGATGCGGTCGACGTTGAACCAGCGCGGGTCCGCCCAGCGGCGAAACAGCCCCATCCCCGAAAAGTCGACCGGCGTGGCGATGCAGGCCAGATTCTTTAAGCCGGCCTCCGGGAAAATGCCACCGTACATCAAGCCGAACATTCCACCCATGCAGTAGCCGAGGAAAGAGAACTCCTCTTCCTTGGTGAGCTTTTGAACCTGCTCGACGCAGCGCGGCAGCAGGTCCAGCACGTAGTCCTCCATGCGCAGCTTGTGGTCTTCAGGCCTGGGGACACCCCAGTCCACCATGAACACATCGTAGCCCTGGTTGAGGAGATATTCGACGAAGCTTTGGCCCGGTACCAGGTCGAGGATGTACGGCTTGCTGATGAGCGACATGACGAAGACGATCGGTACCCGATACACCTCGTCGACCACCGGCCGATAGCGGTAGAGGCGCATGGTGCCGCGGGAGTAGATCGTATCCTTCGGCGTGAGCCCGACCGCGGGTTCGCGCCGTCCCAGCAGGACGTCCATGCTGTGAAGCGAACGCTCCAGGGTGCGATCGACCTCGCGGCGGAGCTGTTCTGCCACGACGAAACGAGTATCAGTTGATTGGGTAACCATCTTCGGCCTCGTCATCCTTGCTTCGACCGATCCTCCGACTTACGCTTGTCGCCGGAGATTTTCAGGGATCCCCGACTGTTCAGTGTCGCTCTCCTCGGCGGCTTGGGTGCCGGCGGGCTGTCGCGTCCGCTTCGGCTCTTCCCGTGACGGGGCGCCGACCGGACTTCCATCGACCGCTTCCGCGGCGAGCTGCAACGTCTCTTCGATTTGCGCCAGGCGAGTCTCAATGGACTGAAGCGTTTCGGCCAGGCTGGCGATATCGTTCCGGGAGGGCATGTTAACAAATGAGAGGTAGCGCTCCATCCCCTGGGCCATCAGCCGTTGGGAGGCGGCGAAGGTCTCCATGTACCCGGCCGCTGAGCGGGCGAACTGGTCGCTGCCCATCACCTCGTTAAAAAACGAGTTGAACTGGCGCTCCGAGAGCGTTAGCCACTCGCGCCAGAGCTGCACCACGTCCTGTGCTTGTCCGTTTGCCTGGTCGTTTGCCTGTTCGTTCGATTGTTCGGCCATCTGGATCTCCTTCGTGCGCCCCGGCATCGTCACGCGAACGATTTCGGAGGCATTCATTCTCTCATTACTGACGGCGAGTTGCAACCCCTTCTTTGTGCAAAGTAGTACATATTAGCCTATCATAACGCAACAGGACATTGCGCAGTTTAGCCCATGTAGCGATCGTAGGAAGGGTATAGGCAACATAAAACAGAAGCGGACAAGAAAAGGGTCTTGACTCCCATCGCAAGTTGTAGGAAGCTGTATGTATATCAAGGTGCCAGGAATGCGATCCAAGGAGGGGTGGCTATGGTTAATGACGATGGCGCAACAAAATTCTTTGACGCGCTGAATGAGAACTACGATGCCATGATCGACGCTATCAGGACTGCTAGCGATCGGGGGCACCGTATCTCCGCCTCGATGATCGAGGAGGCTCAGCGGAGCCAGCGTGAAGCAGTTGAGTTGGGGAAACAGTGGGCGGACGCTCCGCTGGATATGGTCAGCATCTCCAGCTCGCTGCTTGAGGCGACGACGAAGGCACAAAGTCGTGCGCTTGAAGTCACGCGCCAGTGGTTCGGCGAGTTGACTGAAGCACAGAAGGAAGCTCAGGACGTGCTTCAGCGGATGGTGGTCGCGAACCGGAGCGCGGGCGAGGCGGTCGTCGAGCTCTCCCGAGGGATCTTCAGCCGCACTAGCGAGGCGATCCGGGCTACGGGCCAGTCGGTAACGGCGGTGGCTACTGGCAACGGTGGCCGCACAGCATCCCGCGAGCCAGCCATGGCTTCAAAGACGCAAGCGCAAGCGCAAGCGCAAGACGAAGAAGCCAGCTCCTAAGATCTAGCCAGGAATCCACCCATCGGTGGGGAATCTCCCGCTTCGAGGCGAGGATGTGATGCCTATGGGCTCGGTTGCTACATTGGGTGAACGATACGTCCACCCCTAGCGAAACGCATACTGTCATAGCGAATTAAGCAAGAACTGGAACCGTCCTTTAGGCATTGGTTTCAGGGGAGGGCTATTGTGACAAGTGTTCTTGTCAGGAAGGGTCGAGAACGCGCATCGGCGTCGGTTAAGGCGCTGCCGCATCGCTGGGCTCTCAGCCTCTGGGCGCGGGGCTACCGGAGGCTGGCACGGCCGTGGGTGGTGAGCCGCCATGTTCGCCGCCTCTGCCGTCCGTTCGAGGTGACGGGGCTGGAGCATTTCGACCGGCTGCGCGGCCCGGCGCTCGTCATCGCCAACCACATCAGCCACTTCGATTCGCTCATCGTCCTCTCGATTCTGCCGAACCATCTGTACGGCCGGATCGCCGTGGCTGCGGCCGCGGATCGGTTCTATACCCAGAGGCTGAAGGGCGCCTGGTACTCGCTGCGCTACAACGCCTTCCCTATCGCCCGTGGTGGCGGCCGGGCGGCCCTGGACTATTCGGCTTCGCTTCTCCAGAACGATTGGTCGCTGCTTATCTTCCCAGAGGGAAGCCGTTCACGGACAGGCGAACTGTTGCCGTTTCATCCGGGCCCAGCGATCTTGGCGCTGGGACAAGGCGTGCCGGTGTTGCCCATCCGTATCGATGGGGCGTCCAACATCCTGACGCCGGGGACACGGCGGGCGCGACCGGCGCCGGTGCGCGTGCAGGTGGGTCCGCCGCTTACGTTCGATGAGAGCGACACCGTAGCGGCGGTAACTGCGCGCATGGAGTCGGCGGTGCAGGCCATGGCCCAACCAGAGCGTATCCTAGCTGCCGTACATTAGGCTCCCTTGCAGGGCGTGTGTTGGTCGGAACGTGTGAGGGGACGGGCGGAGGGCTTAGCGGCTGTCGGCGAGCAGCTTCGCTATTCGGCGATAGACCTGTGGGTTGAAGGCGAGGCCGGTGTGGGTACCGGTGACCTTGGTGTTCAATTCCTGCTCTTCCTCCACGCAGCTTCGCCAATCGATCACCCCGTCGGTTTCCGTGTAGATCGCCGCTCGGCTTACCGAGTCCGGAACGTCTTTCTGAATCGAAGTCGCGAAATCACAGGTGCAGGCCCCGGTATAGCATTGCTGCTTCACCTTTTGTTCGCGTTTCCGGTCAAGGATCCGCCCGCGGACGAAGCCCGCGGCTGCGAGCACGATGGGGTGCACGCGGATATCGCGGAAGGGGGTGGCGAGCGAGATCACTTGCGCTACCTGATCGGGACGCCGAATCGCCGCGCTGCGAGCGACCAGCCCGCCGAGGCTGTGGCCGATGAGATGAAGCGGCCGCCCCGTCTCGCTGTAGGCGTGGTCCATTGTCGAAAGGAGCCGGGTGGTCAGGATATCCGGGCACTCTGCGTTGCGGCCGATGCGAGAATAGTACGGTTTGTAGCCGATCCTGCGGAGCCAGTAGTACATCTCCCTGAGGTAATCGTCGGAGCCGAGGAAGCCGGGGATCACGATCACGGGAGCTCCGTCGCCGCGGGGCACGCCGATCCCGTAGTAGACCGGTGAGGCGTGGAGTGATACCCAATCGATCCCGAACAGCACCTCTCGCCAGATTGGTACCGCCGCCGGCGTGAAATCACCACGTACCGTCCGTGCTGTGCTCAACTTCGTGATCTCCCTAACATACGTTCAGCTACGATACTTTACCATATTATCGGGTATCGCCGCGATTTTCTATCGGGCTTCCCCCTAGACGTGGACATGGCGAAAAACATAAGATGATACGCGAGGGTCATTAGTAGTTATGACGAATACGATTCCCAGCCGCTTGAGCGCCCAGGACGCCGCCTTCCTCTACTGGGAGCGGGCGAATGCTCCTCTTCATATTGGTTCGCTCGGCGTATATGAAGGGCGTATCCCGTTCGAGCGCTTCGTCACGCAGCTCGATAGCCGCATGCCGCTCCTTCCGCGCTACCGTCAGCGGGTGGTTGCCGTCCCCTTCAACCTGGCCCAACCCACGTGGGAGGACGACCCTGACTTTCGGATACAGAACCATGTCCATCGCATCTCGCTGCCGTCACCGGGCAGCGACGAGCAGCTCACCGAGCTGGCGGCGGAGCTGTTCGCCCGGCCGCTGGACCGCGCGAAGCCGCTCTGGGAGATGTACATTATCGATGGCTTGGAGGGCGGGCGAACCGGGATCGTCTCGAAAGTCCACCACTGCCTCGTAGACGGCGTCTCCGGCATCGGCCTGCTGATGGTCATCCTCGATCTCAGCCCAGAGCCGGCGCCGGCGCCCGATCCGCAGCCGTGGAACCCGGGCCCGCTGCCATCCCCGGCGAGCCAGCTAACCGGCGCGTTCTGGGCGGGAATGGCCCAGCAGCGCGACATACTGCGCGATTTTCAGGAGAGCCTGATAGACCCGCGCTCGTCTCTGCAACGGGGGCAGAGCATGATGCAGGCCGTCAACTTAGCCTCGCCACGTTGGGGGCAATCGATGCCTAGGGCGCCCTTCGCTGCCCAATTGAGTCCGAAGCGCCGCGTCGCGTTCAGCGAGATATCTTTCGTAGAGGTACGGGAGATCCGCACCTCGTTGGGCGGGACCGTGAACGATGTTGTGCTTGCCATACTCGCCGGGGCGCTGCGACGCTATCTCGGCGAGGACGACGCTGAACCGGAACCACGGGTGGCGATCCCGGTTAACATCAGGCTGGAGGGCGAGGAAGGGGTGTTGGGCAACCATCTCTCCTGCATGATCACCTCGCTTCCGATTGCTGAGGCCGATCCTGTTGCGCGGCTACAGACTGTTCGCGAGCGGCTGGACTTGCTGAAGCGGGAGAATCAGGCTGGCGGACTGGAGTTGCTGTCGAGGCTGGCGGCCCAGGCCCCGGCGCCGCTTCAGGCGCTGGCGGAAGGGGCGCCCGTCACCAATCCTCTGGTCGATATGGTCTGTACCAACGTGCCAGGCCCCATGATTCCGCTCTACAGCGTGGGCCACCTGATGCTTGCCCACTACCCGCTGGTACCATTGAGCTTCAACATGGGACTTGGCCTGAGTGTTACCGGCTACAACCAGCAGCTCTTCTTCAGTCTCATGGTCGATCCCAATGCGGTGCCGGACGTGGAGCGGCTGAAGGAGTTCTTAGACGAATCGTTCTTGGAGCTGCGAGGCGCTGCCGGTGTGGCGGCGTTCGAATTGCCGGAGTTCAGAGGCAGGGCCGCCGGAAACGGAAGGGTGCCGATATCGACGGAAGCTTCTGTAGAAGAACAGAAGAAGCAGCGCGCTAAGAAGAAGCCGCCGTCGCCACGTGCTCGACGTCGCTGAAGCCGGCGACGTCGTGTGTCATGAGGAGCAGATCGCGAGGCTTGCCCTCGCGGTCCATCACGAAATCAGCCAGCAGCGCCTCCGGCCGGAAGCCGAGCCGTTCGAAGGTCGCGCGCGCGCCCTTCTGGTCGGGCGTCATCTGCGCGCTGATCTTCGCCAAGCCGATATCCCGCGAGATAGCAAACACTTCGTCTGTGAGCCGCCGGCCCAGACCGCGCCTGCGGTATCCCGAACCAACGATCACCCGAATTTCGCCCACGTGCCGGCTCCATAGCACTTCGTTGTGGTGGATGCTTGCGTAGCCGGCGATTCTACCGCTGTCCTCGGCGAGGATGGTAATGGTGCGCCCGGCTTCGATGTTGCGCACCCACTCTGCTATGCCCTCTGGCTTGGTGATATCGAGCCGAAGGAAGAGCAGATCATCCGGTGGTAGGCCCTGGGCAAAGGCGAGGATCGCATCGCCGTCGGAAGCCTCCATGAGACGAAGGTCGATAGAGCCTTTGTCCAATGCCACCGTCCTGGGGTACGTTCGCGTAAAGGTAGAGCTGCTCTTCATCGTCGATAGCATACCACAATATGTCACCTATTCGGGGGATCGGGTAGTGGATCACCCACTACCCCGGGATCGCGTCTTTAGCAACTCTTGCGAGGCAGTCCTTGCGAGCTTGACATGACGGTGGCGTCTCTGCTACACGGTGGAGCCGTGAGTGTGATTCGTTCTTCCTGGCGCGTCTTGGTCCTGCTTGTCTTGCTCGGCGCTGTCGCCTGCAGCGGCGATGGAGCGGATCCGGCCGGCGAGACTCCGACCGGCGAGACCCCGGCCGCTACGGGCCCGTCCGGCCTCGCGGGAGAGTGGCCAACCTTCGCCGCCAACTTGGAGCGCACCAGCTTTAACCAACACGAGACCCTGCTGACGAAAGAGACGGTCGGCAGTCTTGTCGCCAAGTGGCACTTCTCCACCGAAGGGCCTGTGGCCGCCTCGCCGGTAGTAGCAACGGTGGACGTGCCGGACGAGGGGCCTGTGCGGATCGTCGTCGTGGGCTCGTATGACGGCAACGTGTACGCCATCCGCGCCACCGATGGGAGCGAGCTCTGGCGATTCACTGTCAAGCCACACCCGGGCGTCTCGTATGGGCTGATCGTCTCGTCGGCCAGCATCGCTCCGGTTGGGGGAATCGATCGGGTCTACGTCGCGGGCGGCGAGACGATGTACGCGCTGAACGCCGCCACGGGAGACCTCCTCTGGGAGTTCGATGCCGGAACGGGCTGCACCACATGTGACCCTCGCGTGGAGCGTAATGAGATCCTCTCCAGCCCGGCGGTCGTTCCCGAGCGAGACCTCGTGCTCTTCGGTATGGATGTCAACGAGAACGCGCCGGGCAAGGGCGGATTCTACGCCCTCTCCGCTGAGGATGGCCGGCTGCGTTGGTACTTCGATGTGGACACCGGCGCTGTCTGCCGCCCAGACGACGACGACGATGTCCGGCGCTTCGACGGATTTCATTCGGCAGAGCAGCTAGGACTTCCCGAGGACTTCTACTCTACGCGTGAGGGCTGCGATTTCGATCGCACCGATACGGCCTGCGGCAACGTCTGGTCGCCCGTCAGCGTGGATTTGGAACGCGATCTCCTCTATTTTTCTTCCAGCAACTGCAACACGGACGAGGACCCGAGTACGGCCGACCCCGAGCCACCAATGTCTCGGTATAACGAGGCGCTCGTCGTGCTCGAACTCGACGGTACGCCGTCGTGGTCATGGCGGCCACGCGAGATAGACAACGATGACCTCGCGTTTGGCGCAGGACCGAACCTCTTCGCGACTACGATCGAAGGCGAGGAGCGCGAGGTCGTGGGCGTAGGGAACAAGGACGGCACCTACTATCTGCTTGACCGTGACGGCGTAAACGACATCACCGGGGAGGTGGAACCGTACTGGCAGACCAACGTCGTGGCAGGGGGCGCCATCGGCGGCATCACCGGCACCGCGGCCGTCGGCGAGGGGACGGTCTTCTTCGGTACCGGTATAGGCAAGTCGATTGAGGACTTCCAGCGCCCATCAGCCTGGGCGCTGCGCGCGGACGATGGCGAAGTCCTCTGGTCGGAAGACGCGGCCCCCTTCTACGGCCCGACAAGCGCCGTCCCCGGAGTCGTCTTCATGGGAGGCGTGGACAGCAGCCTGCGCGGCTTCGATGCGGACACGGGCGAGATCCTCGTCTCCCTTCGGCTCGGCGAGCTCGCGTTCTCGCAGGCTGTCATTGTGGACGGAGAAGTGTTTGTGGGCTCAGGCTTTGGCGCCCAGAGCGCGAGCAGCATAGAGGAAGCTGCGGAGCAAAGTCAGAGACGGGCTGGTGTCTGGGCGTTCTGCATCGCCGGAGCGCCGGGGTGCGAGACTGAACGGCTGTACGCCCCGCAGGACAACCAGCTCGACGTTTACGATATCGTCAACGGCCGCGTCTCCGGCCGCGCGACGGTACTCATTCCCGCCGACCGAAACACGGTCAACGGTCAGACCTGCCTGCTTCCAGACGGCGGCGGCAACTTCCTCATGGGCGAAGACACGGGACAGACGGAGATTCGGGCTGGCTGGGGTATCTTCTCGCCGGACGGCACGCTGGTGCAGAAGATCGACGAACCCGAGAGCCCGGGCGAGGCGGAGCAGCCCGATCCGTTCGGCTGCGGCTTCGACAGCGAAGGAAGGCTCTTCGTCACCGATGTGGGCTCCGGCAGCTTCGACGCCGCGGATGGCAAGCTCATCGTCTTCTTCCCGCCGGAGTATGAGACCTTCTGCCTGTTGGATAGCACTCTGCGCACGGCCGGCACCGTCGCCATCGCCGACGATGGGAGCGTCTACGTCACGGAGACCGTCCCGCCGGGCAAGGTGCTCCGCTTCTCGCCGCCGTTCGCGAGTGGCCCGGACGAGTGCAATACGATACCCCTCAACCGCTCAACGTTCATTGACGGGGGTCCGGCGTTGCAGACTCCCTTTGGCATCGTCCAGGCGCCGAACGGCAACTGGTACGTCTCGAGCGTGTTCCTGCCGACGGCTATCCACGAGTACGATGCAGACGGCAACTTTGTCCGGACGATTATCGAGGGGGAAGACATCGGCAACCCGGCCGGCCTCGCCGTCGCCTCCGACGGCACGATCTACTACGCCGATCTGGGACTAAGGCAGGAGCCCGGGGAGCTCCCCAGGCCCGTCGCTGGAGAAGGGACGGTGCGCAGAGTCACCTTCGATGAGAACGGAACGCCTTCGTTGCCGGAGATCATCGGCAGCGGCCT
>JACZTE010000284.1 GCA_022573935.1 Chloroflexota bacterium | reverse complement strand
CTTTCAGCGCACCGCGCTGCAAAGACGCTTACAACGTCCTCCGCCGCCTCGCGTACCAGGCCGCGCCGCCAGCGCCGCCCCGCGCACGGTGCGTGAGGGAACTCACTATGCTATACTCACGCCAAAGTAAGAGACGAATTTCACAAACGGGAGACGACAGGTGCTCGAAGAGTTCGGCCGCGCCGGTTTCCTGCTTCTCTTTGCCCTAGCATTTCCGCTCGCCCCCATCCTCACCTCAGTTCTCCTCGGAGCGCTGAAGATCCGCCCGAACCACCCTAACCCCGTGAAGTCGTCGACGTACGAGTGCGGCGTCGAGACGGTAGGGGACGCCTGGGGCCAGTTCAACGTTCGCTACTACATCATCGCCCTGCTTTTCGTCCTGTTTAGCGTGGAGGCGGTGTTCCTCTACCCCTGGGCCGTCGCCTTCCGCCAGCTTGGCCTCTTCGCCCTGATCGAAGCCGTGCTGTTCGTGCTCATCCTGGTCGTGGGCTACGTGTACGCCTGGCGCCGGCAGGCGCTGGAGTGGCTCTGATGCCGGCGACGACCACTATCCTGGCCGGCTCGCTGCTGGCCGAACGCATCTCCGCCGCCGTCCCCGACGCGATCGAGGAGACGGCCGAGGCGTGGGTGCGCATCCGGCCGGAGAAGCTGCTCGAGGTGGCCCGCTTCCTCCACGACGACCGCGACACGGACGCTCGCTACCTGATCGCCGTGAGCGGCGTCGACTACTACGACCACTTCGACGTCGTCTATCACCTCGCCTCGCTCTCCTACAACCACGAGCTGGTGCTGAAAGTACGCGCCGACCACGAGGAGCCCGAGGTGGCTTCGGTAACACCGGTGTGGCTGGGCGCCATCCTGCAGGAGCGCGAGATCTACGACCTGCTGGGCATCCGCTTCTCCGGCCATCCGAACCTGAAGCGCATCTTCCTCTGGGAAGGCTTTCCCGGATACCCGCTGCGCAAGGACTTCATGAACCTGCCGGGCGGCGTCCGGCCCGGCCTCCAGCGCTTCCCCAAGGAGGACCCGGACCAGTGGGGTGGTGAGTTCCGTGCCGATTAAGACCGAGCCGATGATCGTCAACATCGGGCCGCAGCACCCGTCCACCCACGGCGTCTTCCGCATGCGGGTGACGCTGGACGGCGAGCGGATCATCAACGCCGAGATGGTCGTCGGCTATCTGCACCGGAGCATGGAGAAGCTGGCCGAGGAGCGCACCTGGACGCAGAACATCCCCTTCACCGACCGCATGGACTACCTGGCGGCGATGACGGGCAACCTCTCCTACTGCCACGCCGTCGAACTGCTGGCCGGCATCGAGGTGCCGGAGCGGGCGCAGTACCTGCGCGTGATCTTCGCCGAGCTCCAGCGCATCGCCAGCCACGCCATGGCCAACGGCACGTTCGTCAACGACTGCGGCGCGTGGCAGACGCCGCTCCTCTACATGTTCCGCGAGCGCGAGAAGATCCTCGACCTCTTCGAGATGACCTGCGGCGCTCGCCTCACGCTGAACTACATGCGCATCGGCGGCGTCGCCTTCGACCTGCCGGACGAGTTCATGCCGCAGCTACGAGCGCTGCTCGACGAGCTGCCCGCGCGCATGGACGAATACGACGACCTTCTTGTCGACAACGAGATCCTGCTCATGCGCAGCCGCGACATCGGCATCCTCTCGCCGGAGCTGGCGATGAACGCCTCGGTCAGCGGCCCCATGCTTCGCGGCTCGGGCATCGCCTGGGACCTGCGCAAGGCTGACCCCTACGGCGTCTACGACCGCATGGAGTTCGACATTCCTGTCGGCTACAACGGCGACTGCTTCGACCGGTTCATGGTGCGCATGGCGGAGGTGCGCCAGAGCGTTCGCATTATCGAGCAGGCGGTGGAGCAACTGCCGCCCGGCTCGTTCTGCGCGGACGTGCCGCTCAACCTGCGCCCGCCCGCCGGCGAGGTCTACTCTCGCATCGAGTCGCCCAAGGGCGAGCTGGGCTTCTATCTGGTGAGCGACGGCGGCCCGACGCCGTTTCGATTCCACGTGCGCTCGCCTTCGCTGATGAACCTCTCAGCGCTGAAAGAGATGGTGGTTGGCCAGACCGTCTCCGACGCCATCGTCACGCTGGGGAGCATCGATATTAACGTGGGGGAGGTAGACCGCTAGTGGCGCTTCTCGCCCGCTGGTACGATGTCCGCGACCTGGGAAACGCCGTCGCCGGGCTCATGGACGCCCTGCGCGACGCCGGTGCATCGGAA
>JACZTE010000283.1 GCA_022573935.1 Chloroflexota bacterium | reverse complement strand
TGGGAGTGGGCCGCCTCGAGCGGCCGGGGCACGGTCTTCACCTGGACCGTCGCCGTGCGGCCCATGCATCCCGCCTTCCCAGCCGATGTTCCCTGCGCCCCGGTTGTGATAGAGATGGAGGAGGGCGTGCGGCTGGTGAGCGAGGTCGTAGACTGTCCGCCGGAGGAGCTGGAGATCGGCATGGCGGTGGAGGTCCAGTACCACGACGTGACGCCCGATCTCGCGCTGCCCAAGTTCGGCCGCGCCCAGGCGTAACGCGAGATGGGAACTAGACGAGGACTGATGCGGTGAAGCTACCACCGACGATTCTCTACGAGAAGCGCGACCGGATCGCGACGGTGACGATCAACCGGCCGGAGGCGATCTGCGAGGGCGGCCCCCTCGCCGTGCAGACGGCGAAGGAGATCGCCGTTCGTTCGCTCACGCTGGAGCCCGGCTTCGTGCTCGAGAAGGCGCTCGGGGCCCGCGTATTCAGCTCGGAGGACGCCAAGGAGGGGCCGCGCGCCTTCTCCGAAAAGCGCCCGCCGCAGTTTACCGGCCGCTAGCTATGGATCGCGATACAGACGCCGCCGTCCGAACGCTGTTGGATCGCGCCGCGATCGGCGACGTGATCCTGCGCTACAGTCGCGCGCTGGACCGTCGGGACTGGGACGAGGTGGCCGCCTGCTTTACTCTCGACGGCTACGCCGACTACGGCGTCTTCAAAGGCAACGTGAAGGAGGTTGTGGCCAGCATTCGCCAGGGCCTAGAGGTGTTCGACAAGACGATGCACTTCATGGAGCCACGTATCATCGAGCTGTCGGGGGACAAGGCGCGCGCGGAGACGTACGCCCTCGCCTACCACCGGCGAACGGATGGCGGCGAGACGAAAGAGCTCTTGGTGAGGCTTCGCTACCTCGACGAGCTGGTGCGACATGGCGATGGGTGGCTCATCCAGCGCCGCACCGCCGAGTTCGTCTTCGGCCGCGAAAGCGAGATCGTGCTGCCGCAGTGATCGAGCAAGTAAGGAAAAGCGCATGAAGTTCGGATTTGGATTGCCCGCCCTGATCCTCTACCCGCCGGTGATGAGCCGATGGGAGGCGGAGGCCCGCCCGGACGACATCCTGCGGCTCGCGCGGAAGGCCGACGAGCTTGGCTACGATTGGCTCACCGTCTCCGAGCACATCGTCATGCCGCAGGAGATGGTCGAGATCATGGGCCCGCGCTATCCTGAGGCGCTCTCGGCCGCTGCCTTCCTCGCCGGCGCGACGGAGCAGATCAAGATCCTCACCTACGTGCTGGTGCTCCCGTACCGCAATCCCGTCGTGCTAGCGAAGCAGATCGCCACGCTGGACTTTCTCTCCGGAGGGCGTATCACCCTCGGCACCGCCGCCGGCCACCTGGAGAAGGAGTTCGAGATCCTCAAGGTGCCGTTCAGCGAGAGGGGCGCCATGACGGACGAATACATCCTGGCGATGAAGGAGCTCTGGACCAGCGAGTCGCCTTCCTTCCAGGGACGCTACGTCCAGTTCGAGAACATCGCGTTCGAGCCGAAACCGATCCAGAAGCCGCACCCGCCGATCTTTATCGGCGGCAACTCGAAGCCGGCGATGCGGCGCGCGGCGAGCGTCGGCGATGGCTGGCTGCCGTGGCTCATCACCCGCAAGCAGCTGCCCGATGCGCTCGCCTACCTGAAAGAGCAGCCTGGCTTTCAGGAACGAAGCAAACCGTTCGAAGTGGTGATGCCGCTAGCCTCGCTCAACGTGGAGGACTACACGCACCGCGAGCTGGGCAGGACGAAAGCGCCCCGCGAACGAGAAGAGGTCATCGAAGAGATAGGCCGCCTCGGAGAGGCGGGCGCGACCGTGACGCTCGTCGCGCCGCCACGCACGCGGAGTCCGGAGCAGGCGATCGAATGGACGGAGTGGTTCGCCAGCGAGGTCATGCCGGCGTTCCGCTAAGAGCGGGCCGTCAGTAGATCACCTCATCGTCGATGAGCCGGCGGTAGCGCTCGTCCGGTAGTCCCAGCAGCTCCTTGAACACGCGGTCGTTGTCCTGCCCGATGGCCGGCCCGGGCTTTACGTCCGCCTCCGTCCGGCTGGTCTTGACGTACGCGCCGTAGATCGTCTCTTTGAACCCCAGCGGGTGCCGCACCTCGATGAAGGTGCCGCGCGCCTGATAGTGAGCGTCGTTGAGCAGGTCGGCGACGTTGAGGACGGGCGCGGCGGCGACGCCGTGGCGCTGCAGGAGCCGAGCGAGCTCGTAGTCGTCGAAGTCCGACGTCCAGGCCGCCAGCCGTTCG
>JACZTE010000014.1 GCA_022573935.1 Chloroflexota bacterium | reverse complement strand
TCCATAGGCCGCGGCCGCTCCATATCCTCCTTCACCGCTTGGATGGCGGCGAGTTGGTCGGCGGTCTCGACATAAGGGAACGATGCTTCCAGCTCCTGCTGCCACGCCGTATCGGGTGGCAGGGCGCGGCCTTCCGCGACCTGGCGGGTGGCGTAGAGCTCCAGCAGCTCCTGCGCCAGCTCCGCCACCGCGCGACGTACCCGATCTTTCGCTCGGCTCCACTCCTGGCTGCCCAGGCGGGTGAGGCGGGGTTCGTGTTCGCCGGGGCCGGCGTAGCGGCTGACCCGGTCGACCTGATCCGCCGGCAGATAGAGGCGGTCGCCGTCGGCGTAGTGCAGCTCCAGGTACTCCCGCTCGACGTCATCGATGCGGCGCTGGACGAGGCCGGCGAAGCGAGCGA
The DNA here is from genome assembly GCA_022573935.1 of Chloroflexota bacterium. Next base: position 10,380 of record JACZTE010000014.1, on the reverse strand, counting down.
TACCGTGTTCGATGTGGACGACGTGGTCGCCGGGGGTGAGCTCGGCCAGGAACGCCTCCGCCGACAACGCGGAGGCGGTTCGCCGAGGAAGACGGCGGCGCTGCTTCACGAAGCCGAAGACCTCGGCGTCGGTGAGCAGCGTTAGCGGTGGCTGCGAGGTCGTCAGCCGCCAGCCGTGCGGCAGCGAGCCCGCGACGAGGGCGATGACGCCGGGCTGCGGCGTGGCTGGCTCGTCAACGAGGGTGGCGGGTACGCCTTGCTCCTCCAGCACCTCCGCAAGCCGCTGCGCCTGCTGCGAGACGATGACCAGCGCTCGGCCTCGGGCGGCGGCCTCGGCTGCGGCGGTGGCCAGGTCGCGCAGTCGGCCGCCGTAGGCGTCGGCAGGCGCGAACGGCAGCCGTCTCGATGTCCCGGCGAGTGGCGGCGAGGCGTCGCCGGTCTCGTTCGTGGCCGCCTCGACCGCCCAGCGCGAGAGATGGAGCCGCCCAGGCTGTTCGTCGAGCTTCGTTCGCAGCTCCTCCCAGGTCGCGTGGGGCGAAGGGAGGCCGGCGGGCAGCTCGCCTCGCGCCTCCAGATTCCGACGCACCTCCTCGGTCTGAGTGTCGTGCTCCTCCAGCGCCTGCGTTAGGTCCGCCGGCTCGTCGACGATGAGGAGGCCGCCTTCCGGCAGATGCTCCAGCAGCGAGCCTGAGGCGACGAACGGCAGGTAGAACGCCTCCTCGGCGGGGGCCTCGCCGGCCTGGAGACGCGTCAGCTCCTCCTCGAGCCGCTCGTGGCCTTCGGGGAGCCCCGAGACGAGCGTCGCGACTGCCGCTGGCAGGTCGATCACCTCCCGCGCCGGGCCGAGCGATACCGCCTCGACCAGCTCGCCCGAGCGCTGACTGTCGAGATCGAAGCGGCGCATCGTTTCGATGCTGTCGCCGAAGAACTCGATGCGTATTGGCGCGTCGTCCGTCGCCGGGAAGACGTCGACGATGCCGCCACGGCGGGCGGCATCGCCCGGCAGCGCCACCAGCGGCGTCGTGCGATAGCCCAGCCGCAGCAGCGACGCCAGCAGCGCTTCAGGGCTGCTGTGGCCGCCGGTTCGCAGCTCGACCTGTGTCTCTTGCGGCGCGCCCGCCGGCAACGTGCGCTGGGCGATGGCGACGCCCGAGGCGACGACGATGCAGGGCTGCCCGGAACGGAGCGCCTGGAGCGCGAGCAGCCGGTCGCGGAGCGCCTCCGGGTCGGGGAGGATGCGTTCGTAGGGAAAGGTGTCGCGTTCGGGGAAGGCGAGGATGGGGAGCGCCTCGCCCAGCCAGGCGGCCAGCTCCTCGGCCAGCGTCAGCGCTTGGGGCGGCTTCGGCACGATGACCAGCGTCGGCGCGTCCGCCGCGCGGGCGAGGCCGGCGACTACGGGCGCTTTCCCCGCGTCGCTCACGCCCAGGACGAGCGGTTCACGCTGGTCCTCTCCAGACGGGCGCAGTGTGCTGAGGCCGCAGGCGGCCTCGATCGTCGGCAGCAGGTTTGAGAGGTTCATCGCACTCCGGGACACGCCGAAACGGGCTGGCCTCCCTAGACCAGCCCTTCCGAGGCATTGTAGCACAGGGCTTTAGTTAAACTGCGCCATCGCCTGGTCGATGTCCTCTGCCAGCGTCATCTCGATCGCCTCGATCGCTCGCTCGACCGCTTCGTCCAGCAGATCGCGCTCGTCCGGCGGCGGGTCGGAGAGGACGTAGTCGGCGACGACGTCGGGCTCGTATGACGGCTTGCCGTCCACCACGGGCCGTCCGATGCCGATGCGCAGGCGGCGGAACTGGTCGCTGCCCGTCGTCTCGATGATCGACCGGATGCCGTTGTTGCCGCCGTGGCCGCCGCGGGCGCGCAGCCGCACCTTGCCGACAGGGAGGTCCAGGTCGTCGTGGACGACCAGCAGCTCGCGGGCGTCGTCCAGCTTCAGACGCTTCACCAGGTTCCAGACGGCGATCCCGCTCTTGTTGACGAAGGTGCGCGGCTTCGCCAAGGCCACCTCGCGCCCGCCGATGCGGCCCTGGCCCAGCGCCGCCTGTCCGCTGGTCTTGAGCTCGATGTCGTGGCGTCGGGCCAGGCGGTTCACCGTCCAGAAGCCGATGTTGTGGCGGGTCGTGGCGTACTCGCCGCCCGGGTTGCCGAGGCCGACGACGAATCGCACGCGGTACGAAGGCGCAGCGTCTTCGTCGGGCGCTCGCTCCGGCGCGACGATCCGTCGCAGCCGCTGCCAGAGGCCGCCGCTCTTGCTACCGGCGTTGTCGCTCATGACGAAGGGGGGCTCGGCGTCGCGGCCAGGCGGATAGCGGCCTCCTGCGACGGGTCGGCGGCCTGCTGCGAGGCGATCTGCTCGATCAGGAGCTGGCGCAGCGTCTGGGTGACCGCCTCCACCTGCTCCTCGCTCACGGTGGGATGGGCGCGGATCAGCTCCTGGAGCAGGTCGAGCGCAGCCGGCGCGGGCGAGACCGGTTGGGCGAGCAGCTCGCTCAGGAAGGCGAGCAGATCGTCGTCCAGCACCTGTGCGAGGCCCGTCAGGTCCGAGGCCTGCACGATCTTGAGGAACTGCTCGATACGCTCACCGCCACGCGCTAGGATGCGGCGCACCGCCTGGTTTGCGAGGTGAGCTTGCTGCCGGGAGAGCGCTGCCTGCAGGCGGCGCAGCACCTCCTCCGTCTCCTCGCTCGGCACGCCGATCTCCAGCGTGACCTGGCAGTCCTGGCAGCCCGGCCGCTCCCGTAGCGTCGCTTCCAAGTTCTGCGGCGAACAGGAGCGTGGTTCGCGGGTCAGCCGCCGGTATGCCGTCAGTGCGGTGCGGCCGAGCGGCTGGCCCAGCGCCGACAGCGTATTTAGCCGCGCGAGCGTCTGCGCGATTGGCGCGGCTTCGTCCAAGACGGTGCGCAGGCGAGCCCAGGCCTGCCAGTACCGCAGATGATGCTCGCTATAGGCGGCGATGTAGTCGTTGCGGAAGATCTCGAAGGTGGCGCGCATGCCATCCAGCCGGTGAGGCTCCGAGAGCAACGTGACGAAGGAGAGCTGCTCTCGTGTTGTCGCCCGGTCGACGAGCAACCTGCGCTGTTGTGGGCCGGGCTGGGCTGCTTCTAGGTAGGCGAGCATGGAAGCCAGCTCCGCCGCCGGTTTCGGCTGCTCCTTCAGGCAGCAGACGAAGGCGACGTCGTCCGCGAGCGTCGCGGGAGACGCCACGACCGTCTCGGGCGCCGCGCCGTTCGCGATCTCGCCCAGCCGAGCGATCGCGGCTTCGCCGGTCGCCCCGGATTCTGCTGCGGCAGGCAGCTCCGCGATCGCGGCGCTGAGGCGGTCGCGCAGCCGCTGCGGCCGGGCCACTCTGGCGGGCGGACGAGGCGAGGAGAGCATCTGGTCGATGCTGCGCCAGCAGGCGTCAGCGAGGCGCGCGCCTGCCAGTACGTGGTCGATCAGTGGCGCTAGTCGCGGTTGGCGGGTTCCCGCGCCAAACACCTCCTGGGCGCTGGTCGAGAGCGGCAGCGCCGCCAGCAACGCGCCTTCCGCGTAGGCGGCGAGCGAAGACCAAGGTAGTCGCAGAGGCGACGCCAGCGAGGCGTCTCCAGTCTCGTCCGCGACGGCCGCCTCGGCGACGGTGGCAGGCAGGCGCACGGGCGTGGCGGGCGCGCAGACGACGACGTTTCCGGCCGTTGGCGGCGGGCTGGCTTCCTTTAGCGGCTGCTCGACGAGGACGATGGTGAAGGCCGCGCTGGGGTTCAGCTCGAGGTCGGGGTGCCAAGTGCGGACGATGAGAAGCTCCCCGGAGTGGGAACCCCCCGCGTCATCCTTGACGGTGAAGGGCAAACGTCGCTCGGGCACGGCTCGATGATACCACGGGGCGGGCTTCTCCGCTGGCTCGGCCATGATGGGAAAGAGGGTCTGTCTGGTAACGGCCGGTGCGTTAGCTGGCGGCCACGCCTTCCGGCGTCCGCGCCCCCTCGACCACCTCTGGCAGCAGCGCCAGCAGCCGGTCGATCTCCGCCTCCGTGGTATGGGGGCTGACGGTGAGGCGCAGCGTGCCGACGGCGCGTTGCAGCGGGACATCCATCGCCAGCAGGACGTGGGAGGGCTCCAGCGTCTCCTCGTTGCAGGCGGAGCCCGCGCTGGCGGCGATACCGGCTTCGTCCAGGCGGCGGAGCATGTCGCGGGCGTCTGTGCCTGGGAAGCTGACGTTGACGTTGTTCGGCAGGCGTCGCTCACGGCAGCCGTTGCAGGTCGCGTCCGGGAAGCGGGTGAGGATGCCGTCGAGCAGGCGGTCTCGCAATTGGCAGCAGGCCTCCGAGTACGCCGCGCGGTTTTGCTGGGCGAGCTCCAGCGCGCGAGCCGTGCCGACGATGGCAGCGACGTTCTCGGTACCGGCGCGTCGCTGGCGCTCCTGACCGCCGCCTGATTGCTGGGGCAGGAAGGGCGTGCCCCGGCGCAGGTAGAGAACGCCCGAGCCCTTGGGGCCGTAGAATTTGTGTGAGGAGAGGCTGAGCAGGTCGATTCCAAGCTCGTCGACGTTAAGGCTGAGGGCGTTGGCCGCTTGCACGGCATCGGTGTGAAAGGGGATGCGCCGGTCGATCTGGCGGGCGCGCTCGCGCACCGCTTGGGCGATCTCCGCCACCGGCTCGACGACGCCGATCTCGTTGTTCGCCGTCATCACGCTGACCAGGACCGTGCGCTCGTTCACCGCCCCCGCGGCATCGGCAGGGTCGACCATGCCGTCGCTGTCGACCGGCAGGTAGGTAATCTCGAAGCCGAACTTCTCTAGGTACTGACAGCTATGGAGGACGGCGTGGTGCTCGATAGCGGAGGTGATGATGTGGTTGCCCATCCGCGCCAGCTGCTGGGCGAAGGCGACGCCCTTGATCGCGGTGTTGATCGACTCTGTCCCGCCGCTGGTGAAGCTCACTTCGGTGCTGCGACAGCCGAGCAGGCTGGCGACGCTGTCGCGGGCCGCCTCTATGGCTTCGCTGGCCTGCCGGGCGAGGCCGTAGGTGGCCGATGGGTTGCCGAAGCGCTCCTCCAGGTAGGGCAGCATCGCCTCGCGCACCTGGGGATGGAGCGGCGTAGTGGAGGCGTAATCGAGGTAGATGAGGTCTTTCATATGCTTGCGGTGTATTCGGTACAGCGTACTTGATGATACCCGCTGGGGGTATCGCCCGTCAATTCTCCAGGCTGCTGCCGGCAACCCGCGCAGGGCGACCCGACGGTCGCTCCTATTAGGTCAATCGCGGCGTTAGAAGTCCTCCGGGTTGAAGCGCCGCTCGTGGACGTCGATGAACTGCTCTACGCGCTCGCGGCTGTACTCCTCGACGGGGAACTTGTCGATGCGCGACCAGCCGGTGAGGGCGATATGCTCTGCCTCCATCGCAGGGTACGGCGTCATCACGAGCAGTTGGCCGGCGTTGAGCCGCTCCACGATCAGACCCTCCAGCTCGTCGATGATCGCTTGGTCGCTGGTGTTGTACCAGAGGATGACACCGGCGTGCTCCATGTTGTGGACCAGGCTCTCGGCCTGCCAGGGCAGGCGGTAGATGCCCCAGGGCACGGGCCCGCAGAAGTCGGGCGCGCGCGCGGGATCGGCCGGGCAGGCGCCGTTGCCCCAGTGCGGGCCGCCGGCGGGCGGGTTGCTGTTGCCATCGACGAGAGTGATGATGATTCTCCTGATGTGCGGGGCCGTGTCGGGGTAGGGGCCACCGTAGATCGCGGGCAGGTTCACGTGGTCGCCGGGCAGGAGGGGCTCGTTGTCGGCCTCGGCCGCTCGCGCGGTGGCCAACCGCGCGTCTCGGTTGCTGGCCGGCGTCGGTGCTGCCTCGGCATCCTCGAACCGCGCGATGCCTACGCAGTTGGCCAAACGCCAGCGGCCGTTCTCTTTCACGAAGGGCGTGGGGCCGTCGTCCCCAAACTCTTCCGATATCGGAATCTCCTCGCCGTCCGAGATGAGCACCACGTCGAAGGAAGCCTCGATCTCATCATCCTCGCGATCGAGGATCTCCAGGTTCCTCACCTCCAGCTCGCTCTCGCCGAGGAAGCCGTCGAAGAAGGTGAGGCCGGTGGCAAACTCGATGAAGTTGATCTCGTCTTTGCACTCCTGGGCGAGGTAGGTGTAGGCCTTCGGGGGATCGCTGTTGATGGCCTGGTAGAAGCCTTCTATTGTGTCTCTGATATCGGCCTCGTTCTTATCCTCTCCGCAGGCGATGAGTATCGCCGCGAGGGCTGCCAGCAGCAGTGCACACCACTTCATCGGTCGTCTCCTCTCAAGCGTTGGTACCTAGCAGCGTAGAGCACAGCGGTCGAACCTTCTGCTCCACCGTTCGCCTCCGGCGGCAGGAAGTTCTCGCAGTCTGCCAGCCGCCAGCCGTCGTTCTCCTTGACGAACCACCCCTGACCAAGCGCGTCGCCGCTGAAGGGCAGCTCTTCGCCGGGCAGTAGGAGGACGATATCTAAGTCGGCTAGGACCATGTTACCTTTCCGCCCGACGATCTCGACGTTGCGAATCTTGATCTGGTTTACACCCAGGAAGGTTCCCAACGCAACCGTTGTGTCGGTGAAGTCGCTGTAGCTGACCGTTTGCCGGCACTTCTGAGCGAGGAGATCATAGGCTTCGGCGGGATCGTCACCCAGCGCGCTGAAGAAGGTCTCCATCATCTTGCCGATCTCGCGCTCGTCGCTGCTGCCCCCGCCGCATGCGACGGCTACCGCAGCGACGGTAGCCAGCAGAAACACGCACAATTTCATCTGACGATGCCTCTACTCCCCCTAGAATACGATGACGCTTCGCGCCACTTCGCCGTTCTTCATGGCGGCGAAGGCCTCGTTGATCCCCTCGAGCGGATAGGTGCGCGAGACGAGTTCGTCCAGCTTGCGCTTGCCGGCCATGTAGAGATCGAGGAGGCGCGGCATGTCATAGCGCGGCCGTGAGGAGCCGTAGACGCAGCCTCGCAGCACCTTTTCCGCCATGAACGCGGGGGCGCTGATCGTCACCTCCGAGCCGATGGGCGCCATGCCGACGACGATCGCCTCGCCACCGCGCCGCACCATTTCGAAGGCCTGGGTGATCGCCTCTGGCAGGCCGATCACCTCGAACGCGTAGTCCGCGCCGCCGTTGGTCAACTCCCGCACTTTCGCCACCGCGTCCTCGTTCGAGGCGTCGATGACGTGGGTCGCGCCGAACTCGCGCGCCATCTCCAGCTTGTTGGCGTGGATGTCGATAGCAATGATGCGCTCGGCGCCGGCAAGGGCGCAGCCCTGGATGACGTTGAGGCCGACGCCGCCGGCACCGATGACGGCGCAGGAGGTGCCAGGTTGTACCTTGGCGGTGTTGATCGCGGCGCCCACGCCGGTCATCACGCCACAGCCCACCAGCGCCGCCTTGTCCAGCGGCACCTCTTTCTTGATCTTCACGACGCCACCTTCCGGCACCATCATGTATTCGGCGAAGGAGGAGATCGAGGCGAAGGGAGCGACCGCCTGCTCGCCGATGTGCAGCGTTTGGCCGCCGGTGCGGCCCCGTCCGCAGAGGTAGGGCCGTCCGGTGTTGCAGTAGCGGCAGCTCCCGCAGAAGGGGACGAAGAGGAGCACCACGTGGTCGCCCGGCCCCGCGTGGGTGACGCCGGGGCCGACCTGCTCGACGACGCCCGCCGCCTCGTGCCCGAGCACAACGGGCAGGGGGCTAGGCCAGAGACCCTCGATGAAATGGAGGTCGCTGTGGCAGACGCCGGAGGCAGCGGTCTTCACCAGCAGTTGGCCTGGCCCGGGGTCGTCCAGCGTCACCTCTTCGATCTCCATCGGCTGGTTCACTGCTCGCAGTACGGCGGCTTTCATCGCGGGTCTCCTCTCCACTCTTCGGACGGACTAGTACACCGCGCAGGTGACGGACAGCACGGGCGGGAGGTCGCCGGGAAGGCGCTGCCAGTGATCGCCGCCGTCCGCGCTGGCGAAGAGCTGGCCGTTGCTCGTGCCGACGTAGACGCCTTCCGGATCGAGGCCGTCTGTGTCCAGCCCCTCGCGATAGACGCTCTGGTAGCTGTTCGGGCCGGGCAGTCCTTCGGTGAGCGGCTGACCTGCCCCCGAAAACTGGTCCAGTCTTTATGACAGTCCCGCCAGGGCTAGCCGCGTAGTCCAGTCCCTGACCCCATCATTGCGAAGCCAGTTTCAGCCTCGGCTATGGTTGTTCGTGATGATCGGGCCAGAGCCTGTGATCACGGTCAGTTCGAGGTTAAGTGCATCTACCGTAGCGGCTCTGCCTTGCAACCGAGCCCGTACGCGGTTCTGCACCGCCCCGAGGATGTCTAACTTACTCGGCTGCGTTGTCCCCTCAGGGAGCCGAAGTTCGATGCGGATCACCTTGTCGATGGGGTCGAAAAACGTAAGGAAGTTCCGGTATCCCTGGTCTACCAGCGCCTCGGCTGCCAACTCGGCGCGGCGTGCATGATCTGCCATCGAGATCATGCCCCCTCCAGCGAGGACGACGCTGTTTGCATCTAGAAGACCTTGCCCCTTGAGTTCTGAGCTGACCTCTGAAGGTACTTCCCCGGTAAACTGGATGTGGCCTCTCGTGTTAGGGACCGGCTCCACCCAAACAACCGAAATCTGATCCGGAAAGCGGATGATAAGTTCGTCCGCATACTTCGCGAAGGCTTGTTGGAACGCTATGACGTCCTCAACACTCTCTACTGGAAGGCCTGTCTCACTCGCGAGAATGGCTATATCGGCTGCCTGTGCAGCACTCTCGTCTTGACGCACCACATCGGGCTCAATCTGACGACCGAATGCCGTGGTTACAAATAACAAACTCACGATGAATAAGACTGCAACTGATAAATTCCTAATCTTCATATCCGTTTCCCTCCATTTCTGGCAGCATTGAGGCAAAGTTTTGCTACCACGAGGCGATCATAATCTCGCATGTCGCATTAGTCAAGTCCTTGGTCATTCCTCGGTGGCCGACAGAGCATGAAGAGGGCGGCGGCGGCCTCCTCGATTTCTGCCTTGTCGCTACTTCCGCCGCCGCATCCGATTCGGCGATCAGCTGACCGCGCATGCGACGGACAGCACCGGCGGGAGGTCGCCAGGAAGGCGCTGCCAGTGATCGCCGCCGTCCGAGCTGGCGAAGACTTGGCCGTTGCTCGTGCCGACGAGTAGTTGCACCTTTGTAGACATCGCGAACTCCTCGCTAGTCCATCCCCTCCTGCCGGCGCCAGTAGCCGATGGCGCGACGGAGGGCGGAGGCGGCGCGTTCGAACGAGGCGAAGTCTTCATCAACGTATTCATCGACGTGAACGTCCAAGTACTGATATTAAACTTCTCTATTGGCGAACCAACGCTCCGAAATTGACCGATATTGGGGCCCGTAGTTCCGCCGCTTCGACGCGCCTTCGCTATTCTCGCGGCCCCAATTTCTTGAACACCGAGGAGAAATTGAGGATAAGCCGGTCGCCCGCGAATATTTTTCCGCGCACGAAGAGCAGGCTGTTCGTCTCGTGCGTGACTTCCCCCTCCGCTTCCAAGAATTCCCCCAGTTGCCCCACGGAAACGAACTCCGATTTGAAACTAATCGTGACCCCGCGAATCGTGTCAAGGGGAGGGCGCGCGATGAAGATCGTGGCGAAATCCGCGAAGGTCATCATCATGCCGCCGTGGAGCCCGCCTTGGCTATTGGTGTGCTGTTTCTCGACGATCATGGCGCAACGGTAGCGGCCGTCTTCGTCTCGGCGGTAGTAGAGGGGACCGCAATGGTCTTCAAAGGGATCTTCCCCTTGCCAAAGCGTGTACCCTTCCAGCCGGGGATCTGTTTCGGTCATCAACAGATGGCCAGGGGCGTGATGGGGCTGCCCATGCCCATGGCGATGTTCAGCGGCGCGACAACGAAGAGGAATTCGTAGACCTTGTCCGCCGCGAGCGCCTCGAGGTCCAGGAGCTCCATCAAGTAGGCGCCCTGTTTCCAGATGAACTCTTGGTGAACCGGCATGCCCTCGATCGGATACAACTCGACCGCGCTATTGTCCGCCGCCATGATAGGCACTTCCTTGTCGCCGGCCCATTGCGCGACGGCCAGGCTCGGACCCGGCTGCGCGGCGTTGAAGGCGTCTTCGTCATCTTTCCAGACGTTCAACCATCCCGTGCGAAAGAGCAGGGCGTCGCCCGAGCCGATGGACACCCCTTGCTTTTCCGCGATGGTTTCGACTTCCTCGACCGTAATTTCGTGATCCGGTTCGAGGTGATCCACGCCGTAGTGTCCCGCCACATCCAGCAACACGCCGCGCGTCGCGATGGAGCCGATATTCGATATCGCGTTCTTCAGCGAGCCGCGCGCGTCGATGGCCGACTTCGCGTCGTGGCCGTTATAGAGCTTGCCGTCGGAAAAGACGT
>JACZTE010000282.1 GCA_022573935.1 Chloroflexota bacterium | reverse complement strand
TCCTATCGCTGCCCGCCCCGACCTCCGCGGGTCGGGCTTCAGCCCGACAGCGACAGGCTGAAGCCTGTCCCACAGGGAAGTATTCAGCCCGCCCCTGCCACCGAAAGGAGCCGCCCATGCGCCTCTCGACCCGCCTGCGACAGATGCTCGACGAGCCGGAGATCATCGTCCTCCCCGGCGCCTACGACGCGCTCACCGCGCGGCTGGCCGAGCGCGCCGGCTTCAACGCCTGCTTCACCACCGGCTTCGGCTTCGCGGCGACGGTGCTCGGCGTGCCGGACTACGGCCTGCTGACGATGTCGGAGACGATCGACCGGGTGCGCCACGTGGTGCAGGCGCTCAGCGTGCCACTGGTCGCCGATATGGATACTGGCTATGGCAACGCGCTCAACGTCGTCCGCACCGTGCGCGAGTGCGTCGCGCTGGGCGTGGCGGGCATCATTCTGGAGGACCAGGAGTGGCCGAAGAAGTGCGGCCACTTCGAGGGGAAGCGGGTGATCGCGGCGGAGGAGCAGGCGGCGAAGCTGCGCGCGGCGGTCGAGGCGCGCGGCGACGACGATCTGGTGATCATCGGCCGCACCGACGCCCGCCAGCCGCTGGGGCTGGAGGAGGCGATCCGTCGCGGCAAGATGTATCGCGAGGCGGGCGCGGACATCGTCTTCGTCGAGGCGCCGCGCTCCGTCGAGGAGCTGCGGGAGGTGGCGCGGGCGATCCCGGACGCGCCGCTCTTCGCCAACATGATCGAAGGCGGCAAGACGCCGCTGCTCAGCTCGGCGGAGCTGCAGGAGCTGGGCTACAAGATGGTGGTCTACCCGCTCTCCGCCCTCTTCTCGGCGGCGAAGGCTGTGGAGGAGACCTACCGGGCGCTCTTCGACGAGAAGTCGACCGCGTCGCGTCAGGAGGCGATGGTCTCGCTGGGCCAGTTCGAGGAGATGATCGACGTGCCGGCGTGGCAAGAGATCGAGCGCAAGTACGTGGCGGAGTGAAGCCTTAGCTCAGCCGTTCCTGGAAGTCCGCCAGCCGTTGCTCTAGCTCGCGCTGGCGGACGGCGACGGTGAGGTCGCCGCGGGTGCGCTCCAGGATGCCGCGCACGGCGTCGGTGGTGCGGCGCAGGCCGGCGGTCATCGCGTCCGGGTAGTCGATAGTGACCAGCACGCTATAGATGTCGTCCATGGCGGCGAGGGTGCGTTCGCAGTGGTCGACGTCGCCGGAGCGCAGCGCGTCGAGCAGGTGGCGGCGCAGCTCGCCGACCACCTCGCCCAGGCCGTTCAGATAGGCAGGCAGCTCCACCGCCAGCTCCTCCGGCGTGGGCAGGGGCCGGCCGGCGATGATCGCCAGCGTGCCGCGCGCCTCGGCATACTCCTTCTGCGCGTCGTGGACGAAGCCGGCATGGTAGATGTCCGGATGATCGCGCAGCCCCTCCTTCGCCTGGGCGAGCAGGTCGCGGGCGCGGCCGATCAGCTCCTCGGCCTGGTCGAACTCCTGGCGATGGACGGCGCGGATGGCGTTGGCCGAGCGGCGAAGCGCCTCCCGGCAGAGGGGGAGCGCCTGCTCTCTCGCCTGATGCTTGTCGACGAAGACGGCGCGCACGCTCTCCATGATCGGCTTGAGCTGCTCGCCGATGTCCCTCATTGCTCGTACCTTGTCCAGTCTTTGTAGAACACGATGGCGCTAGTGGGCGAGAGTAGATCGGTGGCGATCGGGTAGCTGCCGTTTGTCAGCGCTAGGATCTTCCAGCGGCCGTCTACGTACTCAAAGTCGAGTCCTCGCATTACCCGGCCCGGCACGCCGGTGATGTCGTGGATGGCGGTGATGATAGCGGTGTAGCGGTTCAGCTCCTCCTCCCCGGCCCGATTCGGAATGGCCGTGGCGTAGAGGCGAACCTGCGCGGGTCCGTATTCATCGGCCCCTCCAACCCGCACATTCCCAAAGAATTCCTGGATGTTACGGATAACGTCTTCCGCCTCAGCGGCTGCGCCGGGCCCGCCGTAGTTGGTGATCAGCATCCGCTCGTACTGGATGCCAACTTCTGTGCAGATTGGGTTAGGCGGGGCGTCGGGCCCTGTGCTGGCCTCGACTTGCTCCTCGGTACAGGTGTAGATGGTTCCTAGCACCCGGCTGCCGAAGAAGGCGACATCTCCGCGTTCGGCCTCCCGGGCGATCTGTTTGGCAAACTCGGCGAAGTCCTCGGGATCGCGATTAGCATCGCCGTCGCCGCCCCCGCAGGCCGAGGCCAGCAGGATGAGGGCGGTGGCGATGGCGAGGAGCCAGAGTTTCGTCATGCTACAGCTCATCGATAGGCGAAGGGAGTTCACC